>OMQS01000142.1 GCA_900313295.1 uncultured Eubacteriales bacterium | reverse complement strand
GCGGCAAATTCCTCCGCCCGGGCGTGGACGCATTCCACCCGGGGCAAATCCATGTCCCGGCACACGGTGGCCAGCCAATCCACCCGCTTTCCCAGGCTGTCCAGCAGCGTCAGGTCGAAGTCGGGATTGAGGATGCGCAGCACCATGCCGGGCAGTCCCGCCCCGGTGCCCACGTCCACCACCCGCTTGCCCGCCAGAGGCACGTGCTGGGCCACGGCGGCGCTGTCCAGCAGGTGGAGATGGGCCACGTCGGCGGGGTCGGTGATGGCCGTCAGGTTCATCACTTCATTTTGCCGCAGCATCCGCCCGGCGTAATCCGCCAGGCCCGGGGCCGCCGTCTCCGACAGCCCCATGGCGGCTAAACCTTGCCTCAGCAGGGCTTCCATTACTTCTGTTCTTTCAGCAGGTCGCGGATCTCGGTGAGCAGCTCCTCGGCGGTGGGGCCGGCGGGTGCCTCGGGCTCAGCGGGCTTCTCCTCTTCCTTCTTCTTCAGCTTGTTCATGGCCTTAATGAGGCTGAAAATCACAAGGGCGATGATGATGAAGTCCAGAATCACGGTGATCAGGTTGCCGAAGTTCACCGCCACCTCGGCGGTCTCGGCGGCCTCGTCGGCGGCCTTCAACACCCATTTCCATTGGCTGAAATCGATGCCGCCGGTGAGCATGGACACGAAGGGCATGATGATGTCATTCACCAGAGAGGTGGTGATCTTGCCGAAGGCACCGCCAATGACAACGCCCACGGCCATGTCCAGCACGTTGCCGCGCATGGCGAATTCCTTGAATTCATTGAAAAACTTTTTCATTTTCTTTCTCTCCTCAAAACGTATTGTATAATTAATTTCAAATTATACCGAATGTAATCAGTCGTGCAGGGGCACCAGCACTTCCTTGCCGCCCATGTAGGGCTGCAAGACCTTGGGAATCTTCACGGAGCCGTCGGGCTGGAGGTTGTTCTCCAGCAGGGCGATGAGCATTCGGGGAGGGGCCACGCAGGTGTTGTTCAGCGTGTGGCACAGCTGCATTTTGCCGCTCTCGTCCTTGTAGCGGATGTGGAGGCGGCGGGCCTGGGCGTCGCCCAGGTTGGAGCAGGAGCAGACCTCGAAGTACTTCTGCTGCCGGGGGGACCAGGCCTCGATGTCGCAGCTGCGGCACTTCAAATCCGCCAGGTCGCCGGAGCAGCACTCCAACTGCCGCACGGGGATATCCAGGGAGCGGAACAGCTCCACGCTGAACTGCCACAGCCGGTCGTACCACGCCTTGGAGTCCTCGGGGCGGCAGACCACGATCATCTCCTGCTTTTCAAACTGGTGGATGCGGTAGATGCCCCGCTCCTCGATGCCGTGGGCGCCCTTTTCCTTGCGGAAGCAGGGGGAGTAGGAGGTGAGGGTCTGGGGCAGGGCGCTCTCGGGCAGGATCTGGTCGATGTAGCGGCCGATCATGGAGTGCTCACTGGTGCCAATGAGGTAGAGGTCTTCGCCTTCGATCTTATACATCATGCCGTCCATGTCTGTCTGGCTCATGACGCCCTCCACCACGTTGCCGTGGATCATGAAGGGGGGAATGCAGTAGGTGAAGCCTTTGTTGATCATAAAGTCGCGGCCGTAGGCCAGCACAGCTTCGTGCATACGGGCAATGTCGCCCAGCAGATAGTAAAATCCGTTTCCGGACACGCGGCCGGCGGCATCCATGTCGATGCCGTCAAAGCGCTCCATGATGTCCGTGTGATAGGGGATCTCAAACTCCGGCACCTTGGCCTCGCCGAAGCGCTCCACCTCCACGTTGCAGCTGTCGTCCTTGCCGATGGGCACGGCGGGGTCGATCATCTGGGGAATGACCAGCATAATTTTGTTCAGCGCCGCCTCGGCATGCTCCTTCTTGGCCTCCAGCTGGGTCATGCGCTCGGCGTCTGTCTTCACGGCGGCGTTATTGGCGTCGATCTGCGCCTGGAGTTCCGCCTTTTTGGCCTCGTCGGTGCATTTTTTCAGCTGGCCGAACAGGGGGCCGTTGGCCTTGGACAGTTTGTTGCGCTCGGCCTTCAGAGCCTCGCCGTCGGCAATGGCCTGCCGCCGCTCGGCGTCCAGAGCAATGGCCTCGTCCACCAGAGGCAGCTTGGCGTTTTGAAATTTCTTGCGAATGTTTTCCTTTACAAGCTCGGGATTCTCCCGCACAAATTTAATGTCCAGCATGGATGTTCTCTCCGTTCTGTTTCATGTGAAACAATTTTATTTCAGCTTCAGGGCGTTTAGGGCGTCCAGGAGGTTGTTCAGGTCGTCCATTCCGTAGTATTCCAGCTCGATGCGCCCCTTTTTGCGGCCGCTTACAATTTTGCAGCCCCGCCCCAGATGGGTGCCCAGCGCCTTGGCAGCCTCTTCGGCGTAGTTCACTTCCAGTCCGCCGGTGGTCACGGCGGGTTTTTCCTTTTCCTCGGCGGTGAGCTTCTTCACCAGCAGCTCCGTCTGGCGCACGGAGAGGTCGGATTTCAAAATGGCATCTGCTGCCTTTTCCTGCAAAGCAGGGGAGAGGGGCAGGATGGTTCGCGCGTGGCCGTTGGACAGCCGCCCGTCCTCCACCATGGCACGCACCGGCGGACACAGGTTCAGCAGCCGCAGGGCGTTGGCCACCACGGAGCGGGACTTGCCCACCCGCTGGGCGGTTTCCTCCTGCGTGAGGTTATACTGCTCCATGAGCTGCCGATAGCCCTCGGCCTCCTCGATGGGGTTCAGATCCTCCCGCTGCAGGTTTTCGATCATGGCCAGCTCCATGGCCTTGCGGTCGTCGGCCTCAATGACGATGGCCGGCACCTGGTCAAGCCCCGCCATGCGAGCAGCCCGCCAGCGGCGCTCGCCGGCGATGATCTGGTAGTAGCCCGACTGCAGCTTGCGCACCGTCAGGGGCTGGATGATGCCGTGCTCCCGAATGGAGTCCGCCAGATCCGCCAGCGCATCGGGGTCAAACTGCTTGCGGGGCTGTCCGGCGCAGCTTTCCACCTGCGAAATTGGGAGGTACAGGCTGCTCTTTTCCTCCGGATTTTCCATCACATTGTCGCCCAGCAGGGCGGCCAACCCTTTGCCTAAGCCTTTTGCATTGCTTGCCACGGGAAATCACTCCTCCTTTTCTGCGCCGTTTTTCCGCAGAAATTCCTCTGCGACGGCGCCGTAGGCCTCCGCGCCCCGACAGGTGCGGTCGTATGCGTTAATGGGCTTTCCGTGGCTGGGTGCCTCGGAAAGACGAATGTTGCGGGGAATGACGGTGCTGTACACCTTGCCGGGGAAGAAGCGCTTGATTTCCTGCG
>OMQS01000143.1 GCA_900313295.1 uncultured Eubacteriales bacterium | reverse complement strand
GCCGCCAGCTCCTTGGGCAGCAGACGGTACAGCAGAGGCATCAGCTCCTCGCCGGCCTCCTCCAGCAGCAGGGCGATGTCCGGCGGTTCCATGGGGAGGAGCAGGTCGCGCACGGCGGCGTATTGCTTGGTTTTTAGCAGCTCCTGAATCTTTTCCAGATAGCCGTCCAATTCTTCTTCGTAATCAAACATTTTATGCTCCTCCTTTCCTGTCATTGATCGACAAGGGCAAAATAAAACCACAGCCGCTGACCCGATGGGGCAGCCGCTGCGGGAATGAACGCACGAAAGGCTATGAGAACGCCCTCTGTGCTTTGTCCACCGTAACAAGCTTTAGCATCGCGGGGCAATGAAACTGCGTTAGATGATACCTTGGTTTCGATATCGCCTGTTCAAACCCTCTCATGGTGTCTCCACCACTTCGCGGCAGCAGTCCGTATCCCTGCGGTAGCCTTACCTACCGGAACATTATAACTGGCGAAAATTCCTGCGGAATTTTCTGCCAAAAGGCTCGCAGTCTGCTGCGCGCATAATTTTGATCCTTTGGCTCAAAATTCCACACTGGCAGCCTGAGAGGTATTTTTCCCCACGCGCATGTCGCGGTGAAAAATGAGCTCAATTTTTTGCCGCCTGCGGGCGGCAAACTCTGCGAGGCCTTTAACATATTCATAGTATGCCAAAAAAATGTTAATGTCAACCCTTTTCGCAGGGGGAGAAGGGAAAAATATTGCACGGCGGCGCAAACGGGCGGACAGGGACGGACGACCCTATGCAGAGGCTGGGGGGGCAGCGCATGAATATTACGGATTGCCACGTCGCTGCGCTCCTCGCAATGACAGCTTTTTGGGGAAAGAGTGCGTGTCGGCGGCGGGGTGAGGGCACCCCGCCCTACGGAGGACAAAAAATGCGGTGCTTTGCACAGGAGCCGATGCGGGCATCGACCCCTACGGAGGGGGGATCATTGCAAACGGGCGACCGCGAGGGTCGCCCGTACAGATGGCCGGATCACTTGCGGGGAATGACGGTGCCGTCGTTTTTATGGATGCTGGCCTCGGCCAGGGTGCCGCGGACGCAGGAGGTGGGGTAGACGATGCTGCGGCGGCCGATGACGACGCCGGGGTTGAGGACGCTGTTGCAGCCCACCTCCACGAAGTCGCCCAGCATGGCGCCCACCTTTTTGCGGCCGGTGTCCATGCGCTCGTCACCGCAGCGGACGATTACCGGCAGCTTGTCACTTTTCACATTGGAGGTGATGGAGCCGGCGCCCATGTGGGACTTGTAGCCCAGAATGGAGTCGCCTACATAATTATAATGGGGGGTCTGGACGTTATCGAACAGGATCACGTTTTTCAGCTCCACGGAGTTGCCCACCACGCAGTTTGCGCCCACCAGAGCGCTGCCGCGGATGAAGGCGCAGTGGCGCACCTCCGTTTCCGGCCCGATGATGCAGGGGCCACCCAGATAGGCCGAGGGAGCCACGGCGGCGGTTTTATGCACCCACACTTGGGGGGAAACTTCGTCGTAATCCTCCAGCGTGGGGCCGAGGGTGAGGATGAAATCCTTGATGCCCGCCAGCGCCTCCCAGGGGTAGGTGAACTGCGCGAGGTAGTCTTTGGCAAGGGTGTGGTCGAGGTCAAAAAGGTCGGTTATAGTCAGCATGATGATCTCCTTGTATTATTATATAGTGTATGTTTGGATAATGTATGTTTGGATAAAACGGATTGCCACGGGTGCGCTGCACCCGCACAATGCCATGGGATTTTGCATGGTGCCATTGTAGCACCGCCGACGGGTTTTGTAAATATGTTCAAAAATTGTTTACAGGGTGGGCATTTACATTTGGCGCTCTCTGCGCTACAATATGGTCAATAATAGTCAAGAGGTGCGTGGGCATCTCTTTTTACACGAAGGGAGCGTTTTTCATGCGTAAAAAGCAATTCAAGGCCGAGTCCAAGCGGCTGCTGGATCTGATGGTGAACTCCATCTACACCCATAAGGAGATCTTCCTGCGGGAGATCATTTCCAACGCCTCGGACGCCATCGACAAGCTCTGCTACCTGTCCCTCACGGACGACAAGGTGGGCATGAACCGGAGCGACTTTGCCATTACCATTTCGGTGGACAAGGATGCCCGTACCCTCACCGTCAGCGACAACGGCATCGGCATGAGCGCGGACGAGCTGGAGAACAACCTGGGCGTCATCGCCTCCAGCGGCAGCTATAAGTTCCGTCAGGAGCAGAACGAGGACTCAGACACCGACATCATCGGCCAGTTCGGCGTGGGCTTTTACTCTGCCTTCATGGTGGCCGACCACATCACCGTGGTGACGAAGAAATACGGCGAGACCCAAGCATGGAAATGGGAGTCCTCCGGCGCGGAGGGCTACACCGTCACCGAGGCGGAGCGGGACACCGTGGGCACGGACATCATCATGCACATCAAAGAAGACGGCGAGGAGGCCGGCGAATTCAGCCGCTATCTGGAGGACTGGACCATTAAGTCGCTGGTGAAAAAATACTCCGACTACATCCGCTTCCCCATCAAAATGCTGCTGCCCCACTCCGTGAAAAAGCCGGACAGCCCGGAAGATAAGCCGGAATACGAAACGGTGTACGAATGGGAGACCCTCAACAGCATGGTGCCCCTGTGGCAGCGGAAAAAGAGCGAGGTCACCAAGGAGGAGTACGACGAGTTCTACCGCCAGCGCTTCGGCGAGATGGCGCCGCCCCAGAGCGTCATTTCCGTGTCCGCCGAGGGCGCCGTGACCTACAGGGCACTGCTGTTCATCCCGTCCAAGGTGCCGAGCCTGTACTACACGCAGGACTTCAAATCGGGTCTGCAGCTTTACTCTGCGGGAGTCATGATCATGGATCACTGCGAGGAGCTGCTGCCGGAGCATTTCAGCTTTGTGCGGGGCGTGGTGGATTCGCCGGATCTGAGCCTGAACATCTCCCGCGAGCTTTTGCAGCACGACCGGCAGCTGAAGATCATCTCCGCCAATCTGGAAAAGAAAATTATTGCGGAGCTGAAAAAGATGCTCTCGGACGACCGCGAGGGCTATGAAAAGTTCTATGAAAACTTCGGCCGCGCACTGAAGGTGGGCGTTCTGAACCAGTACGGCGAGAAGCGGGAGAATTTGCAGGAGCTGCTGCTGTTTTATTCCTCCACGGAGAAAAAGCTGGTGACGCTGCGGGAGTATGTGGAGCGGATGCCCGAGGGGCAGAAGTATATTTACTATGCCGCCGGCGACACCGTGGAGGCCATCGACAGCCTGCCCCAGACGGAGCTGCTGAAAGAGCGCAGCATGGAGATCCTCTACTGCACGGATCGGGCGGACGAGTTTTTGGCGGACAGCCTGCGGCAGTATGACGGCAAGGAGTTCCGCTCCGCCGTGGACGGCGAGCTGGGGCTGGAGGACGCCCCCAAGACTCAGGAGAGCGACAGCGACCGAGAGTGCCTCGCCTTCATCAAGGAGACCTTGGGCGACCGCGTGGACGAGGTGAAGGCCTCCGGCAAGCTCAAGACCCACCCCGTGTGCATGACCAGCGGCGAGGGACTGACCTTTGAAATGGAGAAGTATTTCAAGGCCGTGCAGCCGGAGCTTCAGATGAAGGCCAAGCGCATTTTGGAGGTCAACGTGGCGCATCCGGCGTTTTTGAAGCTGGAGAGCGTGCGCGCCGCCGATCCGGAGCTGGCGAAGAAGTACGCCGAGGTGCTGTATAATCAGGCGCTGCTCATTGCGGGTCTGCCCATCGCTGACCCCTCGGGGTACACGGATCTGGTGTGCTCGCTGTGGAGCTGAGCTGACGGGGGCATCGTCATCATCACCGATCAGCCCCTGCTGGCAGATAAGGCGGACACCATCCGCGTGACCGGCCACATGAGAGAGGACGCCGGCAACGACGATCAGGGTCTCACCATGGACGGCTTCGGCATCACTGTGGTGGCGGCACAGTATACCTATGAACACGACAGCGAGAGCGACCAGTACGACAAGGACGCCGAGTACCCCGTGTCCATGGCGCGAACCTGATCCCCGGTAAGGATAGTTACATGCTGGGGCAGGCCGTGGGGCACTGGAATGCCCGCAGCGGCGGCGAGGGCATGAACAATGCCGTCACCAACGTGACCGGTGCGTCCAGCGCCATCGGACATGTGGAGGCGGATACGACGGTGGAGCAGTAAGCCGGAAAACAGCGGCTTGCAGCTTATGAGCCTGTGATCGGAAATATTCCATATCCCGCCCCGCGCCGGTCGTGCTCCGTGGGGCGGGATCTCCCTCAAGGCGGGCGGCGTCCGAATGGGCGCCGTCCGCTGCCTTTTTATGCGGCTATAGTGTAGGCTTTTT
>OMQS01000146.1 GCA_900313295.1 uncultured Eubacteriales bacterium | reverse complement strand
CAATTTCAGATGAAATGGGACAACGGGCGGACTCTGGCCCTTATCCCCGGCGAGGACAGCTTCACTGTCCTGCCGCCCGAACGCAGCATGCTGAAGCTGTATATGCCGCTGACTGCCGAGCTCTACGAGCCGGATGAGTGGGGTGATATGCCGGAGGAGCCGGAACGGCTCACCGGTGGCGAATTGGCATCGCATGAGGACAAGATCCGCAGTGCCTTATTTAAGAATCGCATGCAGGAGGAACAGGTCAGAGGCATCATGTACTGGTACAGAAAACCGGACAGCGTCAACGACAAGGTACATTCCGTTGTCTTCGATGTGGAGCAGCGGCACGGCAGGCTGTGGGGCGTGGCGGAGTGTCAGATTAGCGGTGAACTGTCGGCCGGAGAGCTGGCCACGCTGAAGAAGTACATCTCCGGCCAAGCCTCAGACGGCTGGGGCGAAGGCTTCGAGCAGCGGGAGATCGCACTGGACGGCGGCCGGGAGCTGTATGTCCACCTGTGGCAGGATGAGGACTGGAGCATCCGGACGGAACAGGAGCGGTTCGAGCCTTACCGGGACAAGCTGCCTCAACTGTGTTTTTCCCTGCTGCCGGGTACGGGGCAGCTCATCTGCGTGAAGCGTGGGGAGAGCGGATACTATCCCAGCGACTGGTCTACGCCGGATGCACAGGAAAACCGCCGCATTGCGGATGAGCAAAACCGGAAGCTGGGTGTGACACCCGCTCAGGAGGAAGCTATGAAGATCGGCAGCATGTGCGGCTGGGATGTCCCCGGCGCAGACCCGGATCACTGCATGGACATCGTGCAGCGGAGAGGAGGTATGGAGCTTGGGTAAAAATATGTCACTGCAAAAGGCAGAGATGATGATGCAATAAATATTAAGACCAATGGGGCCGCTTACCGGAAAGGGACAGCGGTCCCGCTTTTTGCGCCCTTTTCGGTGAGCGGCTACAGGAAAGGAGTGCAAGAATGACGAAGGAGACCATCTCCCGGTATCTGGAGAACGGATGCAAGGGACATAAGAATGTAGTCAGCAGCCGGGAATTGGAGCGGGCGCTGGGCATCAGCGGAAACGAGCTTAGGCGAAAGATCAACCGACTGCGACAGGAGGCTGTGCCCATTGCGGCGGATCGGCGGGGGTATTACTATGCAGAGACGGCGGCGGAGGTCTATGCCACCATCCGAAGTCTCG
The DNA here is from genome assembly GCA_900313295.1 of uncultured Eubacteriales bacterium. GTDB lineage: Bacteria > Bacillota > Clostridia > Oscillospirales > Oscillospiraceae > Vescimonas. The sequence goes on along the minus strand of OMQS01000146.1, from coordinate 12,093 downwards.
AAAAGATGCGCAGTGGGTTAGACGCTGCCATCTCCGGCCTGGAGCGGGCCTTGGAGAATTTCGGGAAATGAGGAAGCCTACGACCCGGCTCGTGCCTTGGGTGGGCGGCAAGGGGCAGCTCATGTGGGCCATACAGATGCTTTTGCCCAGCCACTACAAGACGCTGGTGGATGTGTTCGGTGGCAGCGGCATTATTACGCTAAACACCGCTGTGCCCAGGGGCTGCTTGCAGATCTATAACGACCTGAACCACGATTTGTATAACCTCCTGTTCTGTGCCAAGGAGCGTCCGATGGAGCTGGTCAGGGAGTTGGGCTTTCTCCCCATCAATGCCCATGACGAATTCGATGTGTTGCAGCGTCAGCTGCAGGGCGAGGACTTCACCATGGAGTACATGGAGCAGCAGCTGGATCTGACGGAAATTCTATTGCAGCCGCCCCAGGCGGAGATCGTGCGGCAGCTGCTTTTAGAGCGTGGCAGTTTAGGCAATGTGCGCCGTGCCGCGGCGTTTTATAAGCTGCAGCGCTACAGCTATAACAGCAGCGGCGACAGCTATGGCGGAGGCTCCTGCGATATACGACGGTTTTTCCATGATATATGGGAGTGCTCCCATCGGCTGAAAAATGTGGTGCTGGAGAACAAGGACTTTGAGAGTATTATCGCCGCACACAATGATCTGCAGACTGTGGTCTACTGCGACCCGCCCTACTATGAGGCGGAGTGCTACACGGTGGAGTTTCCCCGCAGCGACCACCAGCGGCTCCACGATGCGCTGGCAAAGCACAAGGGGTTTGCCGTGGTGTCCTACAATAGCTGCGACTATATCCGGGAGCTATACGAGGATTTTTTCATCCATGAAGTGGAGCGGCCCAACAGCCAGTCCAAAAAGGAAAACTCCATTTACCGGGAGTACATCATGACCAACTACGACCCCCGCACCTTTGCGCCGCAGATGTCCTTCTTCGGTGACTATGACAGCCGGGGCAAATCGTGCAGGCTGGTGCATATACCGCAGCGGCCTTTAAAAGTATAGGAGGATATTCACATGAACAACGAAATGAAATTTGAAAAGAACGGCCTGCTCATCCTCAACAGTGCGCTGGAGGAACTGGGTTTGGCTGGCATCTCCCTGTCTGCGTGGCTGGGGCAGGACCACATCCTGCTTATGCCGCAGGAAATGACGGCGCTGCAGCTGCTGCACGCACTGGAGGGCTTGTCTCGGGCCTCCGTGGAGCTGCTGGGTGTGCTGCAGGCGGCGTGCAGGAGGCCCTGCGCCGCCGGCTGTGAAAGGAACATGGAGGATATGGCGCAGGTGCCGAAGAACATTCGGCCCCTGCTTATGCTGAGTGGGTGCTGTCCGTCCGCACTGGCACAGCTTTTGGAGGAAGGAGACATTGTCTATGCTGCCGAGTGAGACGATGTACCCCTACACGGCCAAAGAGGCTCGGGAGCGGGGCGAGTTGGAGCTGTGGCGGGCCAATTTCCGCACCAACTGCGCTTGCGCCGGGGCCATAGAGCCGGCCATTCGCAGGGACTTTGACGGAATGCATCTGGGCGCCGACTGCGCCAAAAGCGTTATTGACCAGTACGGCTACAAGCGGGTGAGCTTTGTGCTGGCCAACACCTTGCAGGAGCAGTCCTATGACGGCCGCTACCATGAGACCAATAAGAAGTGGAGCCGGACCATCTTCGTTCCCGAAGATGGAGGACACCGGCATACCTTCCTCATAAACAGCCACCCCGCCGTGTTGGACAGATTCGTCAGCGAATACCGGGCAGAGCTGGCAAAGCTGCACCTGTTCGGCGCAGAACACTGTGAATCCAATTCCGGAGAGCAGGACTTCACCGGCAAGGTACTGATCCTGTCGCCGGATACACTGCGGGAATCCTACTGGCAGCCGGAAAACCAGCTGTGGCTGGCCCTGAGCGGCTTCGGCTGTCGGCCTCACGCCCGTGGCCGCTCGGTACTCTGTACCTGTTTGGGAGACGGCGAGACCACGAGGTGGAACCGATCCGAGTTCGCAGGCATTATCCGTGACGAGTGTATCCCCGACTGGGCAGCGGAGAAATTGGCCGAGCTGCAGCACGGGATACATGAAATGACAATGTAAGGGAGGACGCAAAATGAGAACTGCAAAGCGTATCATGCTCATTCTGAATATCACGGCGCTGCTGTGCAGCCTGCTGTCTGTGGCGGCTTTTGCCGCAGGCAGCGGCGATGTGGCGGGCGCAGTGGAGAGCACCTGGACGGCAGCGTCCGGGCAGATCAAGTCGGTGGTCAACAAGGTGGTGTTTCCCGCTATTGACATGATTCTGGCTATTTTCTTCTTCGTGAAGCTGGGGACGGCGTATTTTGACTATCGGAAAACAGGGCAATTTGAATGGACGGCTCCCGCCATCCTGTTTGCCTGTCTGGTCTTTACGCTGACGGCACCGCTGTATATTTGGACTATTATCGGGGTATGAGTGGGAAATTGCGCTGTTGGTCGGCGGGACGGTTTTTGCATGTTCAGGAGGTGATGAATTGTTTATATGGGACTTTGTAGCGGACAAAATACTGGGCCAGATCGTGGACTGGTTTTACGGTCAGGTGGTGGGCTTTCTTGGGAACTTCTTTTCCGAGATGGGCAGCATGGGCGCTGAGCTCTTCGAGATGAACTGGGTGCAGAGCGTGGTGCTATTTTTCTCCTTTTTGGGCTGGGCCCTGTTTGCCACAGGACTGGTGGTGGCTGTGTTTGAATGCGGCATCGAGTATTCCGCTGGGCGGGGCAATGTGAAAGAGACGGCGCTGAATGTCCTTAAGGGCTTTCTGGCCGTCTCTCTTTTTACCCAGGTGCCGGTGCGGCTCTATTCTTTGGCAATTTCCTTGCAGGGCACCTTGACGGCGGGCATCACCGGCTTTGGGTCCACCAGCATCGGGGATGCGGCAAAGGTGGCGCTGGCAGATCTTGAAAACCTGGAAAGCCTAACGGAGTCCACCTATCCCCTGCGGGGCTTTGGGCGGGAGACCAGCGGGCTTATGGTTCTTTTCTGCCTTATCCTCATGGCCTATGCGGTCATCAAGGTGTTTTTCAGCAATCTGAAGCGCGGCGGTATTTTGCTGATCCAGATCGCCGTGGGGAGCCTTTATATGTTCTCCGTGCCCAGGGGGTATGGAGACGGATTTATCCAGTGGTGCAAACAGGTCATCGGCCTGTGCCTCACGGCGTTCTTGCAGGCCACCATCCTTGTGGTTGGGCTGATGGTATTCAAAGATCACGCCCTGCTGGGCTTGGGGCTCATGCTCTCTGCCGGGGAAATTCCCCGCATCGCTGGGGCCTTTGGGCTGGACACCACCACGAAGGCCAATCTTACCTCGGCGGTTTACACGGCCCAAAGCGCCGTCAATATTGCCCGGACGGTGGCGGCCAAATGAGGTGCATTACTATGGACAGCCTGTTTGAAGGCATTGGCGGCTTTCCGCTGGCGGCTATACACAACGGTGTCATCCCCCTATGGGCCAGCGAGATCGAGCCGTTTCCCATTCGAGTCACGCAGCAGCGGCTGCCGGGGATCCAAATGGGCGCATATGTTCGTTAAACTTGTCCGGTATGCTGCCTTTGCGCTTCTATTCTCGTTAGACTTGTCAATAGCTTATGCGCCGCAGTTGGGCTATGCTTTGCTTGCCTCGGGAGAGGCGGAAAGGAGCAGGCTATGGAAGAAAAGAAGAACCTCTGCGCACCCATCCCGCTGTCGCTGCACCAGCGGCTTCGGGCGGAGCAGGAGCAGCGGGGCCAGACCCTGGCCGACTACATCACGGACATACTCAAAGAACATTTTGAAGGAGGAGCACGAACCATGAACGCCAACAATCGCACCATCGCCGTTCAGGTACCGGAGGAACTCTTCGGTCGGCTGAAGGACTATCTGGCCAGGAACGGCCTGAAGCAGAAGGATTTCATTCTGGGTCTCATTGAGCGAGAGCTGAATGATGCCGGGAACGAAGAATAAAACACACAGAAGCCGCAGGCACACACCTGCGGCTTCGCTTTTGGGAGGAGAACTATGTATCTATACCCTGAAAATTTAACGGCCCGGCCTATGCTGTGGCTGTGGACGCTGCGGGATGTGGCGTGGATCGGGACAGGGCTTTTGCTGTCGGTGCTGGCGCTGACCCAGACTGGCAGCATGATCCCCTTGGTCATCACGGCGGCGCTGACCTTTCTCTGCATTCGGCACGGAGGAATCAGCATGCTGGATTTCCTGCGCTATGCTGCGGCGTTTTTCTTTTTCGGACAACAATATTATGTGTGGAGGGAATCGGCATGAGCAGGAAAAAATCTACCCGGCAGCTCATCGGCATCGATGATATTAAAAACGGCAGCGTCGTAACGGCGGACGGAGAGCTGGCCTTCTACTTCGTTCATCCCAGCAATCTGAATGTCCTGCCCGAACAGGGCGTCCGGGCAAAGGTGCAGGAGCTGTTGGGCGTGCTGAAAGGCATGGCGGAACTGGAGCTGCTGGCCCTGGACTCAAAGGAGTCCTTTCAGGATAACCGCCAGTTCTACCGGCAGCGGCTGGAGGCGGAAGATATGCCCGCCATCCGTGGGCTGCTGGTGCAGGATCGCCAGCATCTGGACAGCGTCCAGACCACCATGGCCTCCTCCCGTGAATTCTGCTTCGTGCTGCGGCGCAGAAAGACGGACGGGACCATGAACTATGCATCCCTGGAGCAGCAGTTCCGGGACTGCGGATTTGTCGTTCAGCGTGCGGAGGGCCAGCGGCTTCTGGAGCTGCTGGCTATTTATTTTGAGCAGGACGCCACCCACGAGGTATTCTCCTTTGTAGACGGGGCGCAGTGGCTGACAGCGGAAACGGAGGTTTGAAATGCGAATTCTGAAAGTGGAGCCGGGAAAAGCTCCGTATGCGAAAGAGATGGCGGAGGGCCTGAAAGCCATCCAGCGGGAGGTAGAGGGGCTGTTCCAGCCTCTCTCTATGGGAGACGGCGTCATCCTCTGCTGTAACGATGAGGGAAAACTGAACGGCATGCAACCCAACCGGCGGCTGGGGGATGACATCATCTGCGGGCCTTTCTTTTTGGTGGGAGATGACCATGCAGGGGGCTTCTGCTCCCTGACGGAGGAGCAGATACAGCGATATACGCAGGTGTTTCAGGAGCCGGAGCAGTTTACCGGGCAGGAACCGGAACTGAAGCCGTACATGGAACTATATATGTGGTGAGGAGGAAAAATGAAGAATCCATTTTCTAAAAAGGCCCCTTCCCAACAGGAAGGATTCCTCCGCACTTATCTGGATCGCATCGCACCGGGGGTTGTGAAATTCGAGGTGGATCATTACATCTTCGGCAGCACCTACCGCTGCGTGTGGGCGCTGCGGGAATATCCGGCCAGCACCGAGGCCCAGGCGCTCCTGCGGGAGCTGGGTGAGAAAAGCGGTGTGACGCTGCGCATTTACTGCCGGCAGGTGTCCCCCGGCGAGGAGGACAGGATCATCGACAACGCCAACAAGAAAAACAAGCTGGATGGCTCAGACCCCAACAAGCTGCGGCAGGCGGTGGCGGCGGAGAGCAATCTGCGGGATGTGGCGGAGCTGGTGCATAAAATGCACCGGGAGCACGAGCCGCTGGTCCACTGTGCCGTGTATTTGGAGATGACGGCAGACAGCAAGGAACGGCTTCGTCAGCTCCAGACGGATGTACTGACGGAGCTGGTGCGCTGCAAGCTGAATGTGGACAAGCTGCTCCTGCGGCAAAAGCAGGGGTTCTGCTGCGTCAGCCCTGTGGGCAGTAATGTGCTGGGCCGGGAGTTCGAGCGGGTACTCCCCGCCGGCAGCGTGGCCAATCTCTATCCCTTCAACTATTCCGGCAAGACAGATCCCAACGGTTTTTACATTGGGAAAGACAAGTACGGCAGCAACATTGTGGTGGACTTTGACCGCCGGGACAGCGACAAGACCTCCGCCAACATCCTCATTTTGGGCAACAGCGGCCAGGGCAAGAGCTACCTCATCAAGCTGCTGATCTGCAATCTGCTGGAGGCGGGCAAGTCGGTGATTGCCCTGGACGCCGAGCATGAGCTGGAGGAGCTGTGCGAAAACTTAGGTGGGTGCTTCATTGACCTAATGGCCGGGGAAAAGCGCATCAATGTGTTAGAAGTTCGGAGCTGGAACGAGGACGCCGACAGCGCCACGGATGAAACAGTTCCGGAGGCCTTCCGAAAGTCCACCCTGCTGGCTCGGCACATTTCTTTTTTAAAGGACTTTTTCCGGGCCTACAAAGACTTCTCTGACCCGCAGCTGGACACCATAGAGATCATGCTGTCCAAATTATATGCCCGTTGGGGCATTACAGAGGAGACGGACTTGCGCCAGCTTGCGCCGGAGGACTACCCCATCCTCTCCGATCTGTATGACCTCATGCAAGAGGAGCTGGCCCAATACAAACCGGGTGCGCTGTACACGCAGGAGCTACTGCAGGAGGTGCTGCTGGGCCTGCATTCCCTGTGCGTGGGGGCGGATGCACCGTTCTTCAACGGACACACCAATATCTCCGGCGACCGGTTTCTGGTGTTCGGCGTGGGCGGTGTGCTGACGGCGGCTAAGAGCCTGCGGAACGCCCTGCTGTTCAATGTGCTGGCGTATATGTCGGACCGGCTGCTGACGGCTGGCAACACTGTGGCGGTACTGGACGAGCTGTACCTGTGGCTGTCTAACCCGGTGGCCATTGAGTACATCCGCAACTGCCTGAAACGTGTGCGCAAGCGGGACTCGGCGCTGGTAATGGCTTCTCAAAACTTGGAAGATTTCGACCAGGAGGGCGTGCGGGAGATGACAAAACCGCTTTTTGCTATCCCGCCCCACCAGTTCCTGTTCAATCCCGGCTCCATCGGCAAGCGATTTTACATGGACATGCTGCAGCTGGACGAGGCGGAGTTTGAACTCATCCAGCGGGCAAGGCGTGGCGAGTGCCTGTATAAGTGCGGCATGGAGCGGTACCATCTGGAGGTGAAGGCGCCGACGCATAAGGCGGTGCTGTTCGGCTCGGCTGGCGGGCGGTGATGGAGGAGGTGACCTTGCATGAGTACACAGCTTGTTCGTTTGGCGACCGCCGTGCTGACCAGCGAAAAGGGCCGCAAAACAGTCGGGTGGGTGCTGGCAGCGATTTTGTCGCCGGTGATCCTGCTGGTGGCGTTCTTGTGCTGTGTAGGTTCCGGCACAGCCGAGCACAACAGCGCTGTCGTATCGGCGGCATTTTATGGAACGGAACTGTCCGCAAGTGTCCCGACAGAATACCGGGCACAGCTCACGCAGATGCGGGGTTCTTTCGCCCATTTGGATGCGGCGGTGGCCGAGGTCAATCAAAAAGCCGAGGGAAACAGTCTTGATCCAATACAGGTCAAGGCTGTTTTCTTTGTCCTCTGCTTTGGAGAGGATGCGCTGTCGCAGGCGGATGCAGAGGCGTTTGCGGCTTGCTTTTATGAAACAGAGACAAGGGTGCGGGAGGAGACGGGCGAAACCTATGAGGTGTCCGTGCCGCTTCCTATGGAAGAAGTCTATGCGCAGCTATCCGTGTGGCTGGGCCGTGCGGTCACGGCAGAGGAACGCTCCAATGCCGTGAAGATCTATTCCATGGTCATGGGCAGCGCGGGCAGCGGTACCTTCAACGGAGCCTATGAGCCGGGCGGCAATGCGCCGATGGAACTGGAGGCATCCATGTTTACAGACCCTGCCACAAAGAACAGTGCAGATCTGGCCATCTATGCCGCCAACGCATGGAACTCCGGGTGGGGCTATGTGTGGGGTACATTCGGCCAGGTGCTGACACCGGAGCTGCTGCAATATAAGATCTCGCAATACCCGGAGGGCGTAGGGGATGAAGCCGACTTCATCCGTTCCCATTGGCTGAACAGGCGCACCACCGACTGCGTGGGGCTCATCAAAGGATACGGCTGGCTGAACACCGTGACTATGGAGATCCAGTACGGCAGCAACGGTATGCCCGATGTGGGGGCGGACGGTATGTACTATAACGCCGGACGCAAAGGCAGCATTGAGACCATGCCCGACACGCCGGGACTGGCTGTGTGGAAGTCCGGGCACATCGGTGTATATATTGGAAGCGGTGAGGTCATTGAGGCCATGGACACACGGTACGGCGTGGTAAAAACGAAGCTCCAGGGCCGGGGCTGGAGCCACTGGCTGGAGGTGCCGGGGATCAAGTATGACTAAGGAGGAACTGAAATTGGAAAGTAAGAATATCACCATCGGATTTGACGCAGCTAAATTGGATGCGCTGGAGTTTGTGCTCCGCAAGCAGCGGTCTTCCGTGCAGCGGCGCATGGAGGAAGTGCTGCAGCAGCTCTATGAATCGGAAGTCCCGGAAGCGGTGCGGGAGTATGTGGACAGTAAGTCTGCTCCTGCGGCCAGACCCAGGCGGCCTGCAAAAGCATCCGTAACGAAGCAGAAAGAGGGCGATGAGCATGGCACAGCATGAAGAAATCGTCCTGTGGCTGGACCGGAGGTGGAAGAACGCCATTGAAAAGCACCTCAAGGGTGAGACGCTGCAGGAGCATTTGGAAACTGTGCTGGACGAGCTTTGTAATCAGCTTCCGCAGCGTGAGTATGAGCGCATCAGCCGTGAGATCTATGCCGAGGATGCCGCAAACCGTGAGGCGGAAGAAGCCGCCCGCACTTATGCGGCCTACCATGTGATGGAAAACGGGCAGGAGTGGTATTACAAAACTACCCCCGGTGAGGAGCTATTGGGAACTGCACGGATGCTCCGCAAATATCTAAAAGGCACAGATCGCAGCACCGGCAAATTCATCTCTCTGTATTCGCAGGCCCAGCCGATCACGCCGGAGGAGTATCGGCACCTGATACATCTGCGCATGGAGAATACAGGAAAAGTTACCGGCGTATTTGATTTGGATTTTGACAAGCGGGAGTTCTCCGCTGTCCATACCATAGAAGGCTGGAAAACATGGGCCATGCAGGATGTGTCTACAGCCGTCTATCACGCCACCCGGTCACAATTCGCATCTGTCGATGATAAGTGGCGCAAACTGTTGGATCATCTGAATGGCAAAGAGATCACCTCGGCGGGACATCTCTCGGCACAAAATTTTTCCTTCGGTGAGGAGATCATCGAATCGGATGGCAAGCTCAACTTTTATCTGCAGGCGGACTTCGATGTGGATGCTGCCTTCGGTACATTCGTCTGCACCGATCAGAACGATGACTGGCTCAACATCTATGCCAACTACGACATCGAGAAGGGCCGCCCCTGTGATACACTGGAGCTGAATCTCTGCAAAGGAGATGGCACAGAAGAAAACTGGAGCTATCATCTCAACGCCGCTGAGCAGGAGGTGTTGGCACGCAAGATGGAGGACTACTGCCAGCAGCAAACCGGCATGAGCCTGCACGAGTACGCCCGGCAGCTTCGGGAGAGTGGATCACAGACTCCCGAAATGCAGATGTAAGCATGGCAGGCAGAGGTTTACAAGGTTTTCTCTTGACTGATTATCGGCGCACCGATATAATAAGAGCGGTGATGTATATGACGATCCAACAGATACTGCGGGAAAAGAACCTCTCCCGCTACCAGCTCTCCAAGAAAAGCGGTGTGCCTTGGGCAACGCTGGCGGACATTTGCTCCGGCAAGACAACGCTTTCCCGATGCAGTGCCGGTACACTCATGAAGCTGTCCTCCACACTGGGTATTCCGATGGAGCAGCTCATTACGTTGACCGTGGAGAAACCACAAATGCATGGCGGCAAGCCGACTGACCAAACCTATTTGGAAAAGGATCTGCCCGCCAGTCTGGATAAAGCGCTTCGTGAGTACATTCAGGGCGAAAAGGACAAGGTGTCTTATATGGACTGCCTGTGGGGAGAATTGTATAGTGCGATTAACTCCAATCAGTGGAGCAATGCCATCACGCAGGAGCAGGCTGATTATCTTCGCACAAAATATTTATGAGGGGGTGAGAACCTATGATTGATTTTACCAACTGCCCAGTCAACCGCTTCCGCGCCTACGGCGGAGCCAATGGGAATAAAATCAATATCACCTATCAAGGACATAGTTATATGCTCAAGTTCCCTCCAAAGCCCAGCCGAAATCGGGATATGAGTTACAGCAACGGCTGCATCAGCGAATATGTCGCCTGTCATATCTTTGAAATGTTGGGCTTTCGGACACAGGAAACGCTCCTCGGAAACTATACGGACAGCCGCGGCAAGACAAAGCTGGTAGTTGCCTGTCGGGATTTTACAGAGGACGGAAAACGGCTCATCGAGTTTGCCCATCTGAAGAATACCTGCATCGACAGTGAACAGAACGGTTATGGAAAAGAACTGTCCTCCATTCTGGAGGCCATCGAGGAGCAGAGTATTTATCCCTCCGATGAGCTGCGGCAATTTTTCTGGGACATGTTTATTGCGGATGCGTTCCTTGGAAACTTCGACCGGCATAACGGCAACTGGGGTTTCCTCGTGGATGAGGAGAAGCAGCAGGCAGAGCTGGCGCCGGTCTATGACTGCGGTTCCTGCCTGTACCCGCAGCTTGATTTGGAACGGATGAAAACTGTGCTGCAAGACGAAGCGGAAATCGACCAGCGCATCTATACCTTCCCAACTTCCTCTATCGAAGAAGGCGGGAAAAAGATATCTTATTTTGATTACATTTCCTCGCTGAAAAATCCGGATTGCAATGAGGCGCTCAAGCGTGTCTGTTCAAGAATCGACCTCGATGCGATCCATAACTTTCTCGAAGATGCCCCGGAACTACTGCCGATCCAGCGTGAATTCTATCTGACCATGCTGACCGAGCGCAAGGAGAAGATTTTGGATTACAGCTTGGAACTTCTGATGGAGCAGGAGCAGCACACTTCGCCAGTGCTGGAGATGTGAAACCGAATATTCTATTTGGAGAGTCGTGCCAATTGGTGCGGCTCTCTTTTTCCGCCTCCGATACATGTCGGCTGAGATGCCGAGCAGGAGATGCCCCGTGTCCGCCCCTGTGGGCCGCTGTGTGGCCTCGTGGGAGCGCGGGAGGGTAAGGATAGCGCCCTGGCAGGTTGAGCGAGGTTTTGGGCCGATTTTCGGTGCGCCGAAATCGGGGCAGGAGAAAGCCTTTGGCGCTTTATTGCGCCATTGGCCCTTACGGCAGCCCGCAGTGCGGACTGCCACGGAGGTTTGCAGCACTTTGAAATTGACGCTGATCATGCGGAGACGAATATGCTTTGGCGCTATTTCTTGTAAAAATGCCTGTTTGCCCCGTGTTTGCAGGGCCTTTGGGAGGCTCTGACACTCAATGGAAGGAGGTGCAGTTCAATGGATAAAAACGGAAAAAGCCGTCACTCCGTGTGGCTGTCAGACGAAGTGTGGCAGGAGGTGGACGCATTCTATAAGCTGGATAATTGTCCCACCCGCAACGAGTTTGTGGAGAAGGCCCTGCGGCAATATTGTGGCCGTCTGCACGCCGAACGGTCGGTCGCATACCTGCCTCGCGCGCTGCAGGAGATGCTGGAGGGTACGTTGGGCGTGTTTGGCGACAGGCTGGGCAAGCTGCTGTTCAAGCTGGTGGTGGAGCACAACATGACCAACCATCTGCTGGGCGGCGACATAGACATGACCCGGGACGAGTACAACAAAATGCGCGGTAACAGTGTCCGGGAGGTGGCGGGTACGCATGGCAGCATCTCCTTTAGGGATGTGTTGCTATTTCACCGGGAGGAGTAACCGATGGCACGGCTGATACAGAAAAGCGGGTACATCCAAGGAGGCCGTGCGGCAAGATACATGGAGTATGTTGCCAAGCGAGACGGCGTGGAGATTATTCAAAGCACCGAGCCGGTGACCAAAAAACAGATGCAGTTCCTCACAAAACTGCTGAAGGACTTCCCGGGCGCAAAGGAATTGTTCGAATACAGCGACTACTTACAGACGCCCAATCGGGGTACGGCGTCTGCGTTTATTGCTGCTGCATTGGATACGCATCTGCATGAATTGGAATCCGAGAGCGGCTATATGGCCTACATCGCCAACCGACCCCGGGCGGAAAAGCGCGGCGGTCACGGGCTATTCAGT
>OMQS01000150.1 GCA_900313295.1 uncultured Eubacteriales bacterium | reverse complement strand
GTTGTCCTGCCATTTTTTCTCAATGGCCGCAAAATCGTACTGCATACTGTTTCTCCTTTTTTATCTGAAAGTATTTTTTATATAAAACAAAAACGCCCCGACCGCTCCAAACGGTCAGGGGCGCACAAAACGCTCTACCACCCTGATTCGGCTGCGGATCGCTCCGCCGCCCTCTGCAGCTCCTCCTGCAAGGAGCATCCTCTGTAACGGGAGGACCCGCCCTGCCCTACGCCGCCAGCGGGTTCAGGCAGGAAACTCCGGAGCCAGTACAGCAAGGCACCCCCATCGGCTCGCACCGGCCGCCGACTCTCTTTGGGCGGGTCGCCCCTTGCCTTTTCTCCTTCACAGTCTTTTGCAAGATCAGAGTTATTCTAAATTCTTTAGCGGGATTTGTCAAGTGTTTTGTTTTTGCAAAGTCCTTGTGAAAACAGCTCAGAAAGCGGAAAAATTTGTCGGTAAATTCGGCACCTTTTTCCATTGCTTTTCCCGTTTTTTTTCGGCACAATAAGGAACAATATATATTAAATAAGGAGGACGGACGGGATGAAGCTGCTGCAGGATCGGATCCGACGGGAGGGGCGTGTACTGCCCGGCAATATCGTGAAGGTGGACGGGTTTTTGAATCATCGGGTGGACACAGCGCTGTTGGGCCAGATCGCCGACGAGTTCGCCCGTGTTTTTGACACGGAAAACATCACCCTGGTGCTGACGGCGGAGGCCAGCGGCATCGCCTTGGCCACCGTGTGCGCGGAGAAATACGGCGTTCCCATGATTTTTGCCAAGAAGGCCAAGAGCGACAACATCGAGGGCGGCCTGTATCAGAGCGAGATCTTCTCCTATACCTATAAGAAAAAAGTGACCCTGCTGGTGGCCCAGGAGTGGCTCAAGCCCGAGGATAAGGTCCTCATCATCGACGACTTTATGGCCAAGGGCTACGCCGTACACGGGCTTATCGACATCGTGGAAAAGGCCGGGGCTCAGCTCATGGGCATCGGCATCGCCGTGGAAAAGGGCTTTCAGCACGGCGGCGACGACCTGCGGGAAAAGGGTTACAACATCCATTCTCTGGCTATCATCGACAAGGCAGAGCCGGGCTGCATCGAGTTCAGGGAGGAAACGGTATGAAAAAAGTTCTGATCCTCGACTTCGGCGGGCAGTATAACCTGCTGGTGGCGCGGCGGGTGCGGGAGTGCGGCGTGTACTGCGAGCTGCGCTCCTACCGCATCTCCATGGACGAGGTGCGCGCCTTCCGGCCGGACGCTCTGATCTTCACCGGCGGCCCCGCCACGGTGTTTGAAGAAGGCGCCCCCACGGTGGATCCGGCGCTGTTTTCCCTGGGCATTCCGGTGCTGGGCATCTGCTACGGCATGCAGCTGATGATGCATCTTCTGGGCGGCCGCTGCCGCAAGGCCGTCACCCGCGAATACGGCAAAACGGAGCTGACGGTTTCCGCCTCCTCCCCCCTGTTTGCCGGCGTGCCGGAAAAGGCCGTGTACTGGATGAGCCACGGTGTGGAGGTGGAGTCCGCCGCTGCGGGCTTTGCGGCCACGGCGCAGAGCGAAGGCTGCCGCCACGCGGCGGTGGAGTGTCCGGAGAAAAAGCTCTACGGCGTGCAGTTCCACCCCGAGGTGGCACACACGGAGTACGGCACGAAAATTCTGGAGAATTTCCTCTACGGCATCTGCGGCTTCACCAGAGAATGGAGCATGGCCTCCTATGTGGACACCGCCCTGCAGGAGTGTCGGGAAAAGATCGGCGACAAGCGCGTGCTGCTGGCCCTCTCCGGCGGCGTGGACAGCGCCGTGGCCGCCGCCCTGCTGCAAAAAGCCGTGGGCGACCGGCTTACCTGCATCTTCGTGGATCACGGCCTGCTGCGGCTGCACGAGGGCGACGAGGTGGAGCGGGTGATGAAGGGCGAGTTCCACGTGGACGTCCGCCGCGTCAATGCAAAAGACCTGTTTCTGAGCAAGCTGGCCGGCGTCACGGAACCGGAGCGCAAGCGCAAGATCATCGGCGAGGAGTTCATCCGCGTCTTCGAGGCCGAAGCCAAAAAGCTTGGCAAGGTGGATTTTCTGGCGCAGGGCACCATCTACCCCGACGTGGTGGAGAGCGGCCTGGGCGGCGAGAGCGCCGTTGTAAAGAGCCACCACAACGTGGGCGGCCTGCCGGACTGCGTGGACTTTGAGGAGATCATCGAGCCGCTGCGCCGGCTCTTTAAGGACGAGGTGCGCCAGCTGGGTCTGGCCTTGGGTCTGCCGGAGAGTCTGGTGTGGCGCCAGCCCTTCCCCGGCCCCGGCCTTGCCATCCGCATCATCGGCGAGATCACCGAGGAAAAGCTGGACATCCTGCGCAGAGCCGACGCCATCTTCCGCGAGGAAATGGCCGCCGCCGGACTGGATCGGACGGCCAACCAGTATTTCGCCGCCCTCACCAACATGCGCTCCGTGGGCATCATGGGCGACGAGCGCACCTACGACTATGCTATCGCCCTGCGGTCGGTGCAGACCCAGGACTTCATGACGGCCACCTGGTCGCGCCTGCCCTACGAGCTGCTGGATAAGGTCAGCGGCCGCATCGTGGGCGAAGTGCCCCACATCAACCGCGTGCTGTACGACGTAACCTCCAAGCCCCCCGCCACGGTGGAATTCGAGTGACCTCCCCCCCCCCAAAAAAAAGCAACACCCCCTATGCAGGCGCTCCTGTACAGGGGGTGTTTTTTCTCTGCCGGCGGTTCCGGCGTGGTCAAAGTTCTACTCCACCACCATGCTTTCCACCACCCGCAGCAGCGTCTTCAGTTCCACGTTCTGGCCGACGGCACAGAACAGCCAGTCCCCCTTGCCCTCTGCCGCCCATAAGATTTGGCAAACGGAATCGGGCGTTTCGACCACCATGGCCTCCGTGCCGCGCAGCTGCCTATAGCTTACCTTGGCGTCTTCCGTATTTACATTTGCGCTCCCGTCCAGCAGATTCCGCGCAGCAATTACAATCCTGGCTTCCGTGTTGGGTCTTCTGTATTGTATCCAAACATTGGAGTCGCTTTTCTCCTCTTTCTCCGGCTCAAAGCCTTTCGGCAGCCAGTCAACGGAGAATTGGGGCGCCGGACTCCTCTGCCCGCT
>OMQS01000159.1 GCA_900313295.1 uncultured Eubacteriales bacterium | reverse complement strand
CCGATAACGCCCAGCGCCGCCAGCAGCGCCGCCGTTGCCCAGTGGGGCGCCCAGCACAGCACCAAAAGCAGCAGCGGAATGCCGATGACCGCCACCAGAATTCTCTGTTTCATAGATTTGATCCTCTTTATTTTCTCTCGGTTTGCCTCATTTTACTCCGCCGAATCGGCGGTCGCGCTGCTGATAGGCCATGATGGCCTCATCCAGATCCTTTTCCGTGAAATCCGGCCACAGAGTATCGCAGAAATAAAACTCCGAATAGGCGCACTGCCACAGCAGGAAATTGGAGAGCCGCAGCTCGCCGCTGGGGCGGATGATAAGCTCCGGATCGGGTATGCCGGCGGAGTAGAGATGCTTCTCGAAGTTCTCCTCCGTCAGCTCCTCTCCTGCGGCGGCGCAGGCACGGGCAGCGTGCAGAATCTCATCCCGCCCGCCGTAGTTGATGCACAGGTTCGCCTGAAAGCCATGCACCCGCTCGGCCACCTCGTCGGCCTTATGCGCCAGAGCCTGCAGCTCCGGACTCAGAGCCGACAGGTCGCCGAAAAACCGCAGCCGCATCTGGTCGCGCTCCATGGTGTCGATGGCCTCCAGAATATACTTTTTCAGCAGGGACATGAGGGTGTTCACCTCGTCCTGCGGCCGCTTCCAGTTCTCCGTGGAAAAGGCATACACCGTCACATATTCCACGCCCAGCGCCTTGCAGTACAGCGCAATCTTGCGAAAGACCTCCGCGCCTACCTTATGGCCGGCAGTACGAGGAAGCCCGCGCTTCTTCGCCCAACGACCGTTGCCGTCCATAATGATAGCGATGTGGCGGGGAAGGCGGCTTTTGTCCACCTGCCCCGCCTTATGATGCGTGTTTTTTCTGGAAAACAGCCCCATCAGACAGACATCAGTTCCTTTTCCTTGGTTTCAAGGATCTTGTCCAGCTCCTTGCAGTTGTCGTCGGTGATCTTCTGCATATCCTTTTCCGCCAGCTTCAGCTCGTCCTCGGTGATCTCGGAGGCTTTCTGCATCTTCTTGAACTTGTCCATGGCGTCACGGCGGATGTTCCGCACGGCCACCTTGCCGTTTTCGGCATACTTATGGATCTGCTTCACCAGCTCCTTGCGGCGCTCCTCCGTGAGCTGGGGGAAGGACAGGCGGATGCACTTGCCGTCGTTCTGGGGATTGATGCCCAGATCGGACTCCAGAATGGCCTTTTCAATGGGGCGCAGCAGGGAGCCGTCCCACGGGGTGATGACCAGAGAGCGGGGATCGGGGGACGCGACGCTCCCCACCTGCTGGATGGGCGTGGGGGTGCCGTAATAATCCACGGAAATGCGGTTGAGCACAGCGGCGTTGGCACGACCCGCGCGCACGGCGGCGAAATCGGCCTTCACGGACTCGATGCTCTTTTTCATCTTTTCCTCGTAAACTTTGTATTCGTCTTTCAGCATGGGTTTTATGCCTCCTTCACTATTGTTCCGATTTTTTCTCCGCGCAGAACACGGATGATGTTGTAGGGATCCTTCAGGGCAAAGACCAGCACGGGGATGTGGTTATCCATAGACAGGCTGGTGGCCGTGCTGTCCATGACGGACAGGTGCCGCGCCAGCACATCGTCATAGGTAATGGAGTCGAATTTTTTGGCCGAGGCGAACTTAGCCGGATCGCAGTCGTACACGCCGTCGATATTCTTGGCCAGCAGAATAACGTCTGCGCCGATCTCCGCCGCCCGCAGCACTGCCGCCGTATCCGTGGAGAAAAATGGGCTGCCGATGCCGCAGCCGAAGATCACCACGCGTCCCTTTTCCAGATGCCGGATGGCGCGGGCGCGGATGTAAGGCTCCGCCACTTCCTTGATCTCCAGCGCCGTCTGCACGCGGACGTCCACGCCCTTCTGCTCCAGCACGTCCGCCATAGCCATGCAGTTCATGGCCGTGGCCAGCATGCCCATGTGGTCGGCACGGGTGCGCTCGATGTAGCCCTCGCCGTTTTTCACGCCCCGCCAGAAGTTGCCTCCGCCGATGACGATGCCCACCTGCACGCCCATTTCCACGCATTCCTTGATGACGTCCGCCACCTGCCCCATGACCTGAAAGTCCAGGCCGAAGTGCTTGTCGCCCGCCAGCGCCTCTCCGCTGATCTTCAGCAGTACCCGCTTATATTTCGGTTCGTCCATACGAATCCTCCTGTTTTTATTCTCCATAGTATTCTACCTTATTTTCCGTCTTTTGTAAATGGAATTTTCGCAAAAGCCTGCCCTTGTTTTTCTCCGCCCAAAGGCTATAATAAAACTATATAAATGGCCTGTCATTGCGAAGCCGTTGCGCGCACCGGCTGCGGCAATCCGTTTCTTCAAAATGAAAAAATCCCAACAGTTAAAAAAGGAGTAAAGTATATCATGGAGCTTCGTCATGTTCTGGGTGGCACCTATGTGGCCGTGGGCGCCACGGCGCTGTTGCCGCTGTATAAGCTGAACGACACGGACGTAGTCCTGCTGGACACGGGCTACGCCAAGCTCGATCGCAGCGGCCTGACCCACCTGCTGGAGGACAATCGCTTCCAGCTCAAGGGCATCCTCTGTTCCCACGCCCACTTTGACCACACCGGCAACGTCCGCTATCTCCAGGATCGCTATGGCGCCGTAGCCGCCGCGCAGATTATCGAGGCGGGCATCTCCGTGAACCCCGACGCCTACCGCGCCAACTATGTCCCCCTGACCTACGGACGCAGCCGGAAATATTTTCTGGAGGAGTGCTTCATCGCCGATGTCATCATCCCCGCCGACGCCACGGAGCTGACCTTCTGCGGCGCAAAGTTCGGCATCCTGCAGCTCCCCGGCCACAGCGCCGGCCATATCGGCATCATCACCCCCGATGG
>OMQS01000188.1 GCA_900313295.1 uncultured Eubacteriales bacterium | reverse complement strand
TATTCATAGAGTTGCTCCTCTCGTGGTTTTGGGGGATGTAAAAGTATTGTAGCATAGGTCGGGATAAATGTCCACATGGCGGACGCAGCTACTGAAAATTGTTCCGCAGGCGGGAAATTTCTATACAAAAGAAGCAGGAGGAACGGCCGCTCCCCCTGCCTGCGGGTTTATTCCGGCACTTTTTCCGTCTGCTTATTGGCAAACACCACGCCCAGGGTGATGAGCACGGCGCCGATGATGCTCATGACGGAGATCTTTTCATCCAGCAGCAGCCAGCCCACCACCACGGTGACGAAGGGCGTTGCATAGAGGTAGTTGTTGGTGATGACCACGCCCAGACGCTTGAAGGCGATGTTCCAGATGGCGAAGCACACGGCGTTGCCGAACACGCCCAGAAACAGCCAGCTCAGGAGAATATTGGGCTGGGTGAACAGGGGGGTAAGGCTGGGCATGCCGTCGGTGAGCAGCATCAGGGGCACGGCGGTGAGAAACGCCCACAGGAACACACGGCGGGTGACGAGGAAGTTGTCGTACCGCTCGGTATATTTTTTAATAAGAATGGAATACACCGCCCAAGCCAGCGCGGCGGCCAGCGCCAGCAGGTCGCCCAGGGGGCTGAGATGGAAGGTCAGCGTTCCGTTGAGCACCACCAGCACCACGCCCGCAATGGCTATCACCGCGCCCAGGTACACCCACAGACCCAGCTTCTCCCCCTTACGGGAGAAGAGCTGCGCCAAAAGCACCGTGAGAATGGGGGACATGGACACCAGAATGCTGACATTGGCGGCGGAGGTGTGCGCCGCGGCGGTGTTTTGCAGGTAGAAATAGAAGCTGCCGCCGGTGATGCCGATGAGGATGAACATCAGCTCGTCCTTCCACGGGAGCTTCAGCGTCTTGGGGCGCAGCGCCCACAGGGACAGGTAGGCAAGACCCATGCGCAGGGGGATGATCTGGATGGGGGTGAATGCCTTGAGCATCACTTTCGTCAGCACGAAGCAACTGCCCCACACCAGAGTGGTGAACAGGGCGAACAGGTGCCCTGTGAGCTTTTGTTTACCGGTAAAATCTGTCTGTGACATTTTCTCTCACTCTCTCTGCATTGCAGGATCGCCGCCCGCTTGCAGGCAGCGATCCTGTGATTTATTGGATTCTCAGGTGGACGGGATGGAAATTTCCTCGCCGTTCATCACCTGGGTGATGACCTGACGGATGGTGTTGATGTAGTTATAATCCGGCGGCATGACATAGAGCTTCTGGCTGGGCATGGAGTAGCAGGTCTGGAGGGAGCTGCCACTGCCCTGTTTGGCCGACATGGTCTGGATGTTCCAGGAGAAGCCGTCCTTCTGCATCATCTTCACCAGGGAGGAGATCTCGTCATAGGTCATGTTGGTGATGAAGTTGTCCGACACCGCCTTCAGCAGATCCTGATAATTGGCCAGCACACTGGGGGAGGCGGCCTTCTCGATGATGGCCTGAATGACCTTCATCTGGTTTTTGCCGCGCTGGTTGTCGCCGTCGGAGAAGGCGTAGCGCTCACGGCTGAAGGTCAGCGCCTCGATGCCGTTCATGTGGTTCCAGCCCTGATTGAAGCTGACCTTATCCATGTAGTAGCCCTTCACATCGCGTGCCGTTGTGGTGAAGGCATAGTCCGAGTACACGTCGATGCCGCCCAGGGCGTCCACGATGTCGATCAGACCCCAGAAGTTGATGCGGCCGTAGTAGGCGGTCTCCGTGCCGTACAGGTTGTCCAGCACGGCCATGGACTCCTGCACGCCGTACATGCCGGCGTGGGTCAGCTTATCCATCTCGCCGTTGCGAGCCAGAGGCAGATAGTAATCTCGGGGGGTGTTGATGAGCAGGATCTGACGGGTCTTGGGGTTCACCACCGCCAGAATGTTCACGTCGCTGCGGGTCTTGGCGTTGATGTCGGTTTGGCGCTCGTCGCTGCCGCTGCAGTATATCACGAAGGGAGTCTTGGTGATGGAGCCGGAGGGCTTGATGGGCGTGATCTCCTGCTCGATGACATGCTCATAGAGGATCTTTGTGCGGTCGGAGAAATCCTTATAATTCTCCTGCTCCGCCAGCAGGGTGATATAGCCCTCGTTGAGGATGATGGCCTGCACCTCGTCGTCATAGAGGGCGTCCACCATGGCCTCGGGGGTCTCGTACTCCTTGGTCTTGATGTCCCCCAAGCCTTCCTTTATGGCGGCAACGATCTTCTGGGTGTTCTCCAGATCGCGGTTGGCCAGGGTGCCGAAGGTGTAGCCCGAGGTGTCGCCCAGCTCCTCCGCCTCGTCCTCTTTCATGACGATAACGGCCGTCACCTGCTTCTCCACCACGACGCCGGAGATCTTGTTCAGCGCCGACTGCACGGCGTCCGCCGCCACAGTGCCGTAGATCATGCCCGCTGACAAAAGCACTGCCAGAATGCCGCAGATCAGCTTGCCGATCTTGTTGCGCCGCAGAGGAAGCTGCACAAAAATGTGCAGGCCATTGAGCACCAGCAGCACCACCATGGCGATGATCAGATTGGTGGTGGTGAGCATCTTGGTGGCCATGAGTCTGGCAAAAATGGCCAGGCTGCACGCTACCAGCACGAACATCATGACGATGCCGAAGTAGTCGAGGCCGGTACGGTGATAGCCGCGGGTCGAGCTTTCTCTTCTTTGTTGTTTCATGGTTGTTTCTCCTCCGTTAGGTTATCTGCTCGGTTGTCTGTCTTGAACCGAGGGATCACTATTTCTTATTTTCTTATTCTTTCTTTTCTGAACCAGCCTTCATCAGTGTCCGCACATAGGGAACTAGCACCGGTGCCGTGGGGATTAGGTACACAGCAAAGCCCACCAGGCAAATAATGCCGAACCGCGCCAAGCTCCCGCAGCCGGAGAGCAGCCGACAGCCTGCCACGGCGACGCCGCAGCACAAAGCGACTCCCGCAAGCAGATACGGCAGGTATTTCATCAGCGGACGCAGGGACAGCTCCTTATGCCGCCGGTGCGCCGACAGGGTGTTCAGCACTGCGCAGACGGCAACGGAAACGCTGGTGGCCACCGTCACGCCGATGACACCGAAGGGCTTGCAGAGGGCAATGCTCAGCGCAATATTGCAGACGATGGAAATGCTGCTGTTTATCATGGGGCGGCGGGAATCCTGATAGGCATAGAGATAGCGGCTGAAGACCTCCCGCACCGCATACACGGAGAACATGAGGCCATAGCCCTGCAGCGCAAGAGCGCAGGCTTGCACGCTCTCGGCACCGAAGGCGCCCCGCCCGAACACGATCTGCACAATATCCTGCGCGCACACCACGGTCAGAACACTTATGGGCAGGAACACCGCCACCATCAAGATCGTGGCCTGAGAGGTCAGGGCGGAGGCGGTCTCCTTCTTGCCCTCGGAAATATTTGTTGTCACATAGGTGAAGAATATGGACGCGAAAGTAGTGATAAAGGTGCAGATCAAATTGCTCAGCACGGAGGCGTAGCTTAAGGAGGTGACTGTCCCTGAGGGCAGGCCGGACACTAATATCTTGTCCACAATCTGGTTCACATAGATCAGCGAATAGCCCAACAGCAGCGGAGCCATCATTTTCAGCAGCTGACGGATCAGCGGATTTTTGAAGGCGTTGCCCCGAGAAAACGACCAGTACGGACGGGAGAGCACGGCGGTATAGCCGGTGTTCCACGCCGCATAGGCGAAAAACGCAAGGGCAAGCACCTGCACCCCCATCTGCTTATGGAGCAGGAGCACCAGCGCGATCATCCACACGCTCTGGTTCACGCTGAGCATTTCGCCGGGGATAAAGCGC
>OMQS01000152.1 GCA_900313295.1 uncultured Eubacteriales bacterium | reverse complement strand
GCCGTGGTGCTGGCGCAAGTCGATTTCCCCATCAAGAAAAATGCAAAACCTGTCTAAAGGAGGCAAATTATTATGACCGAAACCACTCTGCATATCGACGGCATGATGTGCTCCATGTGCGAAAGTCATGTGTGCGACACCATCCGCAGCCAATTCCTCGTGAAAAAAGTCAGCGCCTCCCACTCCAAGGGCACGGCGGTGATCCTCTCTCCGGAGCCCCTGGATGAGGAAGCCCTCCGCAAGGCCATCGCCGCCACCGGCTACGAGATCAAGAGCATCGAGAGCAAGCCCTACGAAAAGCACGGCCTTTTCCACCGCTAAAAAAATCCCCCATCTGCATAGGCGGTTGTTCGTAAAACAGTATTGTGCCGAGATCAACGAAGCAGCACGAAGCCGCATGGGGCTGATCGCGCCGGAGCTGGCAAAGCAAAACAGTATGGCCGAAAAGCTGAAAGCCGAAAACCAGATGGAATGGTACGGCAGAGGAATGCTTGCAAGGCACAGGCCAAAGAATGTGAAAATGGAATTGATTTACGATTGAGCGAGGAAATCCGGGCAGAAAAACTGTTCGGACTTTTCTCATTTCTTGCCAAAGTTGCGGTAGAATTGTTCACAGGGTTATGGTATAATTTGCGCAAGCAAAATGAACGACATATCGGAATTTGTGGAGGTAAGTTTAATGTTTAGAACAATTCGAAAAAAGAAAAATGAAATCAGTATAGATGCAGCAAAAGAACTGCTTCGTTGTTCTCGACGCGGCATTCTGGCAGTTAATGGTGATAATGATTATCCCTATGCGATACCAATAAATTATCTGTATGATGAAAACGCACATAAGATTATTTTTCATGGAGCGAAAGCAGGTTATAAGGTGGATTGCTTGAAAGCATGTGACAAGGTTTGCTTTACTGTATGCGGTAATGAAAGCATTAAAGAAGAATCGTGGGCACCTTTTCTTCAAAGTGTGGTTGTCTTTGGACGATGCCATTTAGTCGAAAATCAGGAAGACATTATTAAGCTTGTAAAGAAGTTTGCGATGAAGTATTATCCTAATGAAAAGATGGTAGATGAAGAAGTGGCATCATCTGGAAGGGCCGTTCAGATGTTTGAAATCGAAATAGAGCACCTTAGCGGAAAAGAAGTACAGGAACGATAAATTCATATTTGCCGGGGAGTTGAGCAAAAGAAAAAATCCCTTTAGGAACTAAAGGGCGCACTTCTATACTCTCCATCGAGAGTAGTGCGTCCTGCGGAGTTTCATTATCCGTCAGCAGGAGAAAACTGCTTGACCTCAAATGCTGGGTCACTTTGTTCCGTCAAGGTGGCTACAACCCCCTTGCGCCGCTAAAGCGGCCATCCCCTGTGTACTTGCTGCGGCCAATCGGTTTTGACAAAGCGTTCGCCGCCTGCAAGTTTGAAGATTAGACAGAAATAAATCCTCCGTATGATCTAAGCCATACGGAGGATTCACTGTTTTACGAGCACCGCCCTATCGGCAGATGGGGATTTTTTACTGAAACAAAGCCTGTCATCGCGAGCCGGTCAGCAGACCGGCTCGGCGACCCGTTTTTTCGCAGTATAAAACCTCCCCATCCGCGCAGATAGGGAGGTTTTTTGCATTTATTATTTCTTGAAGCTGTCCTTCAAAGACACGCTGCGGTTAAACACCAGATGCTCCGCCGTGCAGTCCCTGTTATCCATGCAGAAATAGCCCGTGCGCATGAACTGGAACGTGGGCGCGTTGACACCCGTGCGGTTTTCCTGCTTGTCAAAGGCGGCGGCCACAGCGGCCATGTCCTTTTCCACCTTGCAGCCGGTGAGCACCGTCAGGGAGTCGGGGTTCAAGCAGTCCAAAAAATTCTTGTCCGCCCCGTCGGGCTGGGCGTTGGAAAAGAGATTGTCGTACAGCCGCACCTCGGCGTCCACGCAGTTTTCAGCGTCCACCCAGTGGAGGGTAGCGCCCTTGACCTTGCGGCCGTCGGCGGGGTCGCCGCCTCGGGAGTTCGGGTCGTACTCGCACAGCACCTCGGTGACATTTCCGTTTTCGTCCTTGACGCAGCCGGTGCATTTCACCAGATAGGCGCCCTTCAGGCGGCACTCGGGGCCTTCGGGATACAGCCGCTTATACTTGGGGATGGGCTGCTCCATGAAGTCCTCGGCCTCCAGCCACAGGTGGCGGCTGAAGGTGATCTCGTGGGTGCCCTGTGCGGGGTCGGTGGGGTTGTTCTCCACCTCGAACACCTCGCTTTTGCCCTCGGGATAGTTGGTGACGGTGAGCTTCACGGGGTGCAGCACCGCCATCGTCCGCTCGGCGGTGGCGTTGAGATCCTCCCGCAGACAGTGCTCCAAAAAGCCGAACTCAATGACATTGGGGGACTTGGCCACGCCGATGCGCTCGCAGAAGCTGCGGATGGACGCGGCGGTGTAGCCCCGGCGGCGCAGGCCGCACAGGGTGGGCATGCGGGGGTCGTCCCAGCCGGAGACCCGTCCCTCCTCCACCAGCGCCCGCAGCTTGCGCTTGGACATCACCGTGTGGTCAATGCCCAGTCGGGCAAACTCGATCTGGCGGGGATGGGCAGGCAGCTCGCAGTGCTCAATAACCCAGTTATAAAGCGGCCGATGCGCCTCAAATTCCAGCGAGCACAGGCTGTGGGTGATGCCCTCCAGGGCGTCCTGAATGGGGTGGGCAAAGTCGTACATGGGGTAGATGCACCACTTGTCCCCCTGCCGGTGGTGGCTCATGTGGTTGATGCGGTAAATGACGGGGTCGCGCATGTTGAAGTTGCCGCTGGCGAGGTCGATCTTGGCTCGCAAAGTCATGGCGCCGTTGGGAAATTCGCCGGCGCGCATGCGGGCAAACAGATCCAGATTCTCCTCCACCGGCCGATCCCGATAGGGGGAAACGGCGGGCACGCCGATGTCGCCCCGATTGGCCTTGAACTCCTCCGGCGTCAGCTGGCACACATAGGCAAGACCCTTTTTGATGAGCAGCACCGCCTGCCGGTAGTCCTCCTCAAAGTAGTCGCTGCCGTAGAAGAACCGGTCGCCCCAGTCGAAGCCCAGCCAGTGAATGTCCTGCTTGATGGCCTCTACGAACTCCTCGTCCTCCTTGGTTGGGTTGGTGTCGTCCATGCGCAGGTTGCACAGACCGCCGAACTTTTCCGCGGTGCCAAAGTCGATGCACAGCGCCTTGCAGTGGCCGATGTGCAGATAGCCGTTAGGCTCCGGCGGGAAGCGGGTGTGGACGGTCATGCCCTCGTACTGGCCGCCGGGCGCAAGATCCTCCGTGATAAAGTTGTAGATAAAGTTGCTGCCCTCGCTGCGCTCCGGCTCCGGAGTGGGGACGGCAGTCTTGATTTCCTCGCTCATATCGTCTGCTCCTTATAGTAAAGATCCATTTTATGCAAAATACTTTTTTATTATACCGCTGGTTTTCATAAAAAGCAAGCGTTTGCATGCCATTCAAAAAAGCCCCGCAGTCAGCCAAAAATTTCGTTCATAGCAGCTCCTGCTCCGTGGGGATGTGTCTGGCCAGAGCGGCGTTGCTGAAGCGGTGATCTCCCGTCAGCTCCCGCACCACGGTGATCCCTCTGGGAAAGCGGAACGGCGCGTCCTCTCTCGGCAGCTCCACCTCCATCACGGCATAGCTTGGCCAGAAGGGGTAGAGATCGATTTCAAAGGTATACGGCGCCTCCTCCAGACAGTAGCGCTTCTTGCGGATGCTCTCGGTCATGGGGTCGCGCCGCCGGAGATAGTCCTCGTAGGCCTCCGGCGTGATCTCCTCCTCCCGCTCTATGCGGGTGCAGGCGGTGCGGTCGATCTTCACCGTGTGGAAAAAACGCACGTCCTCCCCCTCCCGCCGGCGGACGCGCTCCGTCTGGTGGGGCTGGGTAAGCAGATACATCTGCTCCATCTGATACACATGGCTGCACCGCGCCCTGAGCTCGTCCTCCGACGGGCGCAGAATGAGAAACCGGCGCTCGATCTCCAGCGGTTCATTGCCGTTCATAGAATTCCTCCCGACTCATCAGTAAATTCAGCATCTCCAGCATGGCGTTGGGCGTCAGGTGCTCCGGCAGCTCCAGCTTTTGCAGCAGCTCCCGCCTTCTTTGGGCGCTGCCCGCCCCAATAAGTCCCTTTTCCAGCAGGTCGGCCTTTGTGATGGCGGCCTGCCGCTCTGCGGCGTCCTCTCCCGAAAACGTGGCGCCGCTGCGGCGCAGCGCCTCCAGCAGAATTTCCGGCGTCATGCCCTCCACGCCCAGCTTGCCCTCCTTGCCGGCCTTGCGCTTGCGGCGCTCCTTGCCGAAAACATCGGGGATATACGCCTGCTTGATGCGCTCCTTGGGCAATGCCCCCTTGAGATAGTTGCGGATGACAAAGCCCGCCCCGTCGGAGTCCGTCAGCAGGATCAGCCCCCGCTTTTCCGCCAGCTTGCGCAGAAAATGCAGCTTTTCCCGATCGTTGAAAACGGCAAATCCGCCGGTCTCCACCACCGTGGCGTCCACCACCTGCAAAAGCATGTTCCTGTCGTAGCGTCCCTCCACCACGACCACTTCCTCAATACGCGGCTTCTTCATCGCGCCGCCAGCTCCATCACAAGGCGCACCAGCTCGCCCTCCCGATCAATGTTCTTCTCGCTCTTCATCCGCCGATCCAGCGTCTGGCAGGCGGTGAGGGAGCGCTTGCACCACTCGTGATCCACGTTTCTGGCGGCCTGCAGCAGGAGCTTGGCGGGGTAGTCGCTGCGCATCTGCCACAGCTCCATGAGCCAGAACCGGTCTTTGCCCCCGTCCAGCGCCATGCGGGCGGTATAGAGCCGCCGCAGCTCCTTGCCGATGGCGCCCAGAATGATGATAGGCTCTGTCTGCATCCGCAGCAGATCCCCCAGCACGGTGGCCGCCTTGTCATATTTTCCGGCGGAAATGTGGTTGGTCATGTCAAAAATGCGGGCGTCCAGCACCGGCTCCGCCACGGCATCAATGTCAGCTGTGGTAATAGGCTCTTTTTTCGCATAAGCGGCCACTTTGTTTACTTCTCCTATTAAATTGTCCATCATGGAGCCGCAATAAAAGAGCATATAGTCCGCCGTGGGCTGGTCGATGTCGTGTCCCAGCGCCCGAAAGCGCTTTTGCAGCCAGCGCACCAGCGCATCGCGGGACTGCCCCTGAAACTCCACCACCTCCACGTTTTTGTCCACGGCGGCCATGAGTTTTTTCATCTTTTTATCGGGCTTATAGGGCACGGTGTCATAGATGAGCACCACCGTGCAGTATTCCGGCAGATCCTCCAAAAGGTCGATGAGCTGCCGCCGCTGCACCTCGTCCAGCTTGAAAATGTCCCAGTCCGTCACCGTGACCATGGTGCTCTGCGCCATCATGGGCATGGTCTCCACGGCGTCCGCCACCTCCTGCGCCGTGATGCGGCCGCCGGAGAGGCGATGGAGGTTGAAGTCCTCGCTGCCCTTGGGGATCAGCAGCTCCTGCAGCTGCTGCACATAGGTCTGGCGCAGGTAGCTCTCCTCCCCGTAAAACAGGTAGGCGCGCGCCGGCGAATGCTCCTTTATGGCCTTGCGCAGGCGCTCATATGCGGCGTTCTTGCTCTTTTCCGCTGCCATAGCTGATGCTTCCTTTCCTCATTGTTTGTGCACCGTCACGGTGATGCAGCCCTGCTCATCGGTGCGGTAGATCTCCGCCCCCACGGCCTTCAGACGGGACATGGCGGCGTCGGTGGGGTGGCCGTAGCTGTTGTCCCCCACGCTGATGATGGCCGCCTCAGGGGATATGGCGGACAGAAACTTCTGCTGGGAGCTGTACTTGGATCCGTGGTGCCCCACCAGCAGCACCTCCACATCCGGCAGCGGGTAGCGCCGCGCCAGCTCCAGCTCCGTCTGGCCGGACATGTCGCCGGTTATCAGCAGGTCAAAGGAGCCGCTGCTGCACAGGTAGGTCAGCCCCTGCTCGTTGGGGTCTCCCGAACCCACAGGTGGAAAGACCGTTAGGCTGCATTCTCCCAGGGGGATGCTCTGCTGCTGCGTGACGAATATCACTTCCGTCCCCTGCGCCTGCGCCAAGGCTATGAGCTTGTCCCGCACGCCGTACTCGTCCTCCATTTCCGGCAGGTAGAGCCGCCGGATCTTCACCCGATCAAAAAGCTCCGGCAGGCCGTTGGTGTGGTCGGCGTGGTAATGGGTCACGGCCACCGCCGTCAGGCTGGTGACCTCCATGCTCCCCAGCTGCGAGAGCACCTGCTGCGCCGGATGCTTGTAGCGGTTGCTGCTGCCGCAGTCCACCAGCACCACGTCCTCTCCCGACAGCAGCAGGGTGCTGGCGCCCTGCCCCACGTCTACGGCCACAGCCGTCAGCTCGCCCTCGTGATACTCCGCCGCCCGCAGACCCACGCACAGCGCCAGCGTCAGAATCGCCAGCACCGCGGCCACGGCGTACTTTCTGGCTCGGTCCCGCGTCAGGACGCACAGGAGGAATATGGCATACACGAACACCAGCCACCAGATCAAAAACGGATTCGTGTCCGTATACAGGGCATGGAACGGGACTTTATCCGCCAAGGCCACCACCAGCAGAAACAGTTTGCTCAAAAGCAGGCTCACATACCCCAGCACATGGGCAGCCGGCAGCCACGCGAAGCCCAGCAGCACCGCCAAAAATCCCGCCATAAAATTCCCCGACGCCAGTGGGATGCACACAAGGCTCGCAAACGGCGCCGCCACGGAGAAAACGCCGAAATAGTACGCCGTCAACGGCACCGTGAACACCATGGCGCCCAGGGTGGCGGAAAACGTGCTCACCAGAAAGCTGCACGCCACCCGCAGAATTTTCGCCTTGGGCTGCTTCTTTTTCTGAAAATACCCGCTGACGCGGGGCGTCAGCACGATAAGCCCCAGCATGGAGGCAAAGCTCAGCTGCAGGCTCACGCTGGCCGCCGCATAGGGGTTCACCAGCAGGATCAGCAGCAGCGCCGCCGCCAGCGAGGTGATGGGGTCGGCATCCCGCAGGCATAAAGGCGCCAGCAGCAGGAAAAACTGCATGATGCAGGCGCGCACCACCGAGGGCGTCAGCCCCACCATGAACATATAAAACACCAGCACCGCCGTCCCCGCAGCCGCCAGCAGCCTCCGCCGCTGGGGGCCGATGAGCAGGGATAGCAGCGTCAGCAGAAAGGCACAGTGCAGGCCGGACACGGCAAACAAATGGCTCACGCCCGCCTCGGAAAACTCGTCGGACATTTCCTCGGAAATGCCGCTGCGGTCGCCCAGCAGCTCCGCCTGCAGCAGGCCGGCCACCGTGGAATCATTCCACACCTGCGGAATCTTCTCCCGAAACGCCTTTTCCAGCCGCTGGGGCAGATACCGCAGCGAGCCGGCCTGCCCCTGCGTGACGGAGGGCATTTCCTCGCAGTACAGCAGGGCAAAAACGCCCCGCGAGGTAAAGGTGGTCAGCTCCTTGCTGCTTATTTCGGACGCATCCTGCCAGTAGGCGCTGCCCAGCAGCGCCTGCCCCGGCTCCAGACCGCCCATTTCCTCGTCCTTTGCATAGCAAACGGCCTTTGCGCCCCGCGCCTCCGTCAGGCGCACCGTCACCCGCCAGCCACCGCTGTAGGTGCGCTCCGGCCAGTCGCACACCGTGGCGGAAAACAGGCGGCTCCCGCCGCATTTTTCCTGCACGGGATCGGATATAACCGCACTCCAGCCCCGCCCATACAGCAGTCCGGCGGATGCGGCGAAAAGAATGAGGAGCAGATACGCCCGCAGCCGCCTGCGCGCACGCAGCTGCGGAAGCAGGAGCACGCAGCCCCCGACCGCCGCCAGAAGCCCTGCCGCCCAGAAGATCCAAGATCCCGCCGGCAGCAGACCCAGCAGCAAAATCGCCGTGGAAAACGAAAACGCGATAGCCGCCAGAGAGCGCATGGCTCCTCCCCCTTTCCATTTGTCTTGATTATAGCAAATGCGCCCGCCGATAACAAGTGCAACCGCCCCTTAAACGCTCAAACGCCCGCAAAAAATCCCCCCTCGCCGCAGCGAAGGGGGAAGCAGAGCAAACTGTCGGCCGCTGTCAATCGG
>OMQS01000154.1 GCA_900313295.1 uncultured Eubacteriales bacterium | reverse complement strand
TGGCTTTCAAAGACGTCGCGGATGGTGCCGGCGCGGTCAAACGTCGGCTCCGGCTCGGCCTTTCCCATCTGCATCTCCTGCCACTTGGCCTTGTCAATGAGGAGCTGACGGGGCTTGGAACCCTCAAAGGGGCCTACGATGCCCCGCTCCTCCATCTGATCCACCAGTCGGGCGGCGCGGGAGTAGCCCAGCTTCAGCCGCCGCTGCAGCATGGACACGCTGGCCTGTCCCGTTTCCAGCACCACCTCCACGGCGGCGGGCAGCAGCTCGTCCCCGTCGTCGGCATCGGCGGGCTCCGGGGCGGGGCCGCCCTTCTTGTCCTTGTCCTGCACCACCTGCTCGATCTGGCGCATAACGTCCTCGGAGTAGGCCGTTTCGCCCTTTTCCTTCACAAAGTCCACCACCCGCTCGATCTCTTCGGCGGTGATGAAGCAGCCCTGGACGCGCCGGGGCTTGCCCTCGCCCAAGGGGGCGTAAAGCATGTCACCTTTACCCACCAGTTTCTCGGCGCCGGGGCTGTCCAGAATGATGCGGGACTCCATGGAGGAGGCCACGGCGAAGGCGATGCGGCTGGGGATGTTGGCCTTCATAAGACCGGTGATAACGTCGGCGGAGGGGCGCTGGGTGGCGATGACCAGATGCATACCGGCCGCGCGTCCCATCTGCGCCACGCGGCAGATGGAGTCCTCCACCTCCTTGGCGGCCACCAGCATCAGGTCGGCTAGCTCGTCTATGACCACCACCACGGAGGGCAGCTTCTTCATCTTCTCGCCGTTTTCGTCCGGCTCGGACTGCTCCGCCAGGGCGTTGTAGGACGCCAGATCCTTCACGCCGTTTTCGGAAAAAGCCTTGTAGCGCTTCATCATTTCAAACACCGCCCACTGCAGGGCACCGGCGGCCTTTTTCGGGTCTGTGACCACGGGGATCAGCAGATGGGGGATGCCGTTGTAGGGCGCCAGCTCCACCATCTTGGGGTCTACCATGATGAATCGGACTTCCTCCGGCGTGGATTTATACAAAAGGCTCACGATGAGGGAGTTGGTGCACACGGATTTGCCGGAGCCGGTGGTGCCGGCGATGAGCACATGGGGGAGCTTCGCAATGTCGCCGATGATGCGGTTGCCGCCGATGTCCTTGCCCACGGCGAAGGCCACGGCGGACTTGTGACCCGTGAACTCGCGGGATTCGATGACGTCCCGAATGCGCACCGGCGTCACGGCGCGGTTGGGCACCTCGATGCCCACGGCGGAGATTTTCCCCGGCACGGGAGCCACGCGCACGCTGCCCACGCCCAGCGCCAGCGCAATGTCGTCGGCTAGATTGGTGATCTTGGAGAGCTTCACACCCTGGGGCTGGGTGAATTCATAGCGGGTGACGCTGGGGCCTCGCACCACGTCGCCGGCTTGGGCGTCCACGCCGAAGCTGCGCAGGGTGTCCGTCAGCCGCTTGGAGTTGCTGCGCATCTCGGCGCCGGCCTCGGTGAAGCTGCCCGCCGTGCCCTGCTCCAGCAGAGTGATGGGCGGATACTGGTAGGCTTCCTCCGGCTCTGCCAGCTCCTGCTCGATCTGGCGGCTGACCTCCTCGGTGGCCTGCTTGACGTCGGTGGCCGTCACGGTCGGCTCGGCTTTGGCCGCTTCGGTCTTAGCCGGCTCGGCGGCGGAAGCGGGGGAGGGGGCAGGCTCCGCCTCTTTAGGCGGCTGCAGCACCTCGTCCGGCGTGGGGGTCTGCCGTCCGGCGAAGAAGGGCTTGCGCTCCGGCTGCAGGGGGTGCTCCTCCGGCAGGGGCGTGTCTTCGCTGTCCAGCGGAATGTCGATCTGCGCCTTGCGCCGGCGGGAAGCGGGCTTCTCGGCGGCTTTCTCGGCGCTCTTATTCGTGTCTTTTTCAGCGGGAGTCGTTGGGGCGCTTTCGCCTTCCTCCGCCTCCTCGGCGCGCTGGGCAGCCCGCTCGCGGGCTTTCTGTGCCACCTGCGCCGGCGTGGTGCGCAGCATGACGAAAATGCAGGCCAGCAGGCCGATGACGGCCAGAATGGCAAACACGGCCTCGCTCAGATAGGTCTTGCCCAGCTCCGCCATGCCGCCGCTGATAACGCCGCCGCCGGCGAGCGCCTTGCCCGCCGTCCACAGAGCGGAGGCGGACAGAGTATCTGCGGGCTTGGCCAGCAGCAGGTGCAGCAGGCTGCCCCCCAGCACGGGGGTGAGCAGGGCGCAGACCACCCGACCGGCGGCCTTGCGCTCCCGATGCAGCAGCAGGAATAAGCCCCCTGCCAGCAGCAGCGGCGCCCACAGCCAGTAGCCGTAGCCGAACAGACCCGTCAGCACCGAGTGCAGATGGTTTAGCAGCACGGCCTGTGCGTCAAAATAGCTCACGGCCACGCACAGAGCCAGCAGCAGGCACACCAGACCGCCCGCGGTGCGGGGCACGGGGCTGGGCGTCGGCGGCGTAGGCGCTGCCTGGCGGGTGGTCCGCTTGGGGGCGGAGGTATTCTTCTTTTTGGTGGTTTGAGCCATAGTATCTCCCATTCTGCCGCTTTTTTCAGCGGCGCACGGCGGTGTAAAAGCAGATCCCTTTACTTCTTAATAAGGTTCAAGATCAAGGTCAGCAGGCCGACAGCCCAGCAGTAGTAGGCGAAGAAGCCGAACTTGCCTTTGTCGGCGATCATTTTCAGCAGGCGGATGCACAGGTAGCCCACCACGGC
The DNA here is from genome assembly GCA_900313295.1 of uncultured Eubacteriales bacterium. Lineage (GTDB taxonomy): Bacteria > Bacillota > Clostridia > Oscillospirales > Oscillospiraceae > Vescimonas. The sequence goes on along the minus strand of OMQS01000154.1, from coordinate 46 downwards.
GGCGGTGACAACGCCCACCAGATACACCGGCACCTGCCCCCAGTCG
>OMQS01000155.1 GCA_900313295.1 uncultured Eubacteriales bacterium | reverse complement strand
CCCTGAGAGGTGGAGCCGTTGGAGGAGAGCACCTCGGAGACCACGCGGATGGCGTAGGGGAAGTCGGACTCGGAGGGCAGCACGGGCAGCAGCGCCTTCTCCGCCAGCGCGCCGTGGCCCTGCTCCCGGCGGTTGGGGGAGCGGATGCCCTTGGCCTCGCCCACGGAATAGCCGGGGAAGTTGTAGTGGTGCATATAGCGCTTCTCGGTCTCCTCCCAGATGGTGTCCAGCTTCTGGTTGGCGGAGAGGGTGTCCAGCGTGCAGACGGAGAGAACCTGCGTCTGGCCGCGGGTGAAGAGGCCGGAGCCGTGGACGCGGGGCAGCACGGCCACTTCGGCATCCAGCGGGCGGATCTCGTTCTTCTGGCGGCCGTCCACGCGGTGGCCTTCCAGCAGCCAGGCCTTCACGATCTTCTTCTGGAACTTGTAGGTGAACTCCTCCAGATACTGATCCATATCCGGATATTCCTCCAGATACTTCTCGTGCCAGTGCTCGATCATCTCGTTCCAGCGAGCCTCGCGGACGTTCTTGTCGTCGGTGTCCATGGCGGCCTTGGCCTCGTCCATGAAGTCGGCTACGATCTTGTCAAACAGCTCCTGATTGAAGTCTGCATGGGGGTAGTCGAACTTGGGTTTGCCGATCTCGGCCACCATCTGGTTGATGAGGGCGATCTGCTTCTGGTTCTCCTCGTGGGCCATGCGAATGGCCTCGAACATCACATCGTTGGGCACCTCATTGGCGCCGGCCTCGATCATGACCACCTTCTTGCCGGTGGACACCACCGTCACGTCCAGATCGCTGACCTTGCGCTGCTCGCTGGTGGGGTTAAACACCAGCTTGCCGTCCACCAGACCCACCTTCAGAGCGCCCACGGGGCCGTTCCAGGGAATGTCGGAAATGGCCAGAGCGGCGGAGGTGCCGATGAGGGCGGCAATCTCGGGGGAGCAGTCGTGATCCACCGCCATCACGGTGCACATCACGGACACGTCGTTGCGGAAATCGGAGGGGAACAGGGGGCGGATAGGCCGGTCGATGACGCGGCTGGTGAGCACGCCCTTCTCGCCGGGGCGACCCTCGCGGCGGTTGAAGCTGCCGGGGATGCGGCCCACGGAGTACATCTTCTCCTCAAAGTCCACGCTCAGGGGGAAGAAGTCGATGCCGTCGCGGGGACGGGGCGCTGCGGTGACGCAGCAGAGCACGCGGGTGTCGCCGTAGCCCACCATCACGGCGGCGTTGGCCAGCTCGGCCAGCTTACCCACCTCCAGCGTCAGGGGGCGGCCGGCCAGCTCCAGCTCATACTTGTGGTAGTTGGGGAACTGGCGCTTGGTAATGATCGTTGACATGGATTTGTCTCCTTTGTTTTGTATTTCCCTCGGAAGACAAACCCTTTAGCACTTGAAAGCACGCCCTGCGCCAAGGCGCATTTTCAAACGCTAAAGGTGCAAGTTTTCTTCCGCGGGATGGGGATACTATGAAAACAGGGTGGTGCAGAGAGTCTGCACCACCCGCATTCCTGAAATTATCGACGCAGACCCAGCTTGGCGATGAGGGCACGATAGCGCTCAATGTCCTTCTTGGCCAGATAGTCCAGCAGACGACGGCGCTTACCGATCATCATCTGCATACCGCGGCGGCTGTGGAAGTCGTGGGGATGCACCTTCAGATGAGCGGTGAGCTGGCTGATGCGCTCGGTGAGGATAGCCACCTGCACCTCGGGGGAGCCGGTGTCGGATTCGTGGGTACGGTTGGCCTCGATGATAGAGGTCTTCTGATCTTTCAGCATCATGATTGTGTTTCCACCTTTCTTTTATGTGTGCCCGCTGTCTGAGTTTCGGGACGGGTGAAGCATCCGCGGGACTAAGGCAGGGGCAATTTGCACGCATAGCGTGCGTACTCTAATAAAATAGCACACTATCGGCCGCTTGTAAAGCATGAATTTGCAGAAACGGGAAGTTTTTTAATGAATTGTAATGGCGTCCACGGGGCAGCCCTCGGCGGCGGCCTGCGCCTCGATCTGCACTGCGTCGGGAATGTCGCCTGTTTCGGCGCGGGCGGCCTCCCCGGGCAGAATGGAGAACACCTCCGGACACACCGCCGCGCACAGCCCGCAGCGGATGCACCCCTTTTCATAAACCATAGCTTCCATGCCGCTCCCTCCTTATATAAATATGTAAAAAAAGCGCCGCCGACACGCACCGCACCCCCAAAAAATGTCATTGCGAACCGGCGCGCACGCCGGTGTGGCAATCCGTACTCCCCCTCGCATCCACTCCTCCCATTTTGCCCACCCCCCGAAAAAATATTCCCATTTCCCCCCTTGACAGGGAAAAATACCTGTGGTATATTCACTGTACTAATACGAATAATACACTAAACACACCGAAAGGAGGCATAACGCGTGCTGCATTTGGACTATCGGGATAGCCGACCCCTCCACCGGCAGGTGCGGGACGGACTGCGGCGGCTGATGCTCAGCGGGGTGCTGCAGGCGGG
>OMQS01000173.1 GCA_900313295.1 uncultured Eubacteriales bacterium | reverse complement strand
GGTCACTGGCTTGCAATGACAGGGTTTGAAGTGCGGAGGTTGAAGGCGACGGCACACATGGGTGCCGCCCTACGGATATTTATATGATTTTTGCAATAAAAAAACTCCCCCGCAGGCGGGCTGCGCCGGTGGGGGAGGCTTTGTTTTGTTTGCAGCCGTTACGGGCGGAAGATCTGGTCGCGGCCGATCTCGTCCAGACTGTGGACGCCGCACATCTGCATGGTGTCCTGCAGCTCGCTTTGCAGCTTGTCCACATACACCTGTACGCCCTCGGCACCTCCGCCATAGACCATGGTGACGAAGGGGCGGCCGATGAGCACGCCGTCCGCACCCAGCGCCAGCGCCTTGAACACATCCAGACCCGTGCGAAGGCCGCCGTCCACAAAGACCTTGATGCGGCCGCCCACGGCGTCGGCGATGGCCGGCAGCACCTCCGCCGTGGCGGGGCACTGATCCAGCACCCGGCCGCCGTGGTTGGACACCACAATGCCGGCGGCACCGGCCTCCATAGCCTTGCGGGCGCCGCTGACGGTCATAATGCCCTTGAGGATAAAGGGCTTTTGGGCGAACTCGATGATCTCCCGCAGCTCCGCCACGGTCTTGCTGCCGGCGGGAGGCGTGCGGTGCTGCAGGAAGGGCAGGCCTGCGCCGTCGATGTCCATGGCGATGGCCACAGGGTCGGCCTTGCGCACGGCCTCCAGCTTCTGAAACACGGTGTCCCTGTCCCAAGGCTTCACCGTGGGTACGCCGCAGCCGCCGATGTGCCCGATGGCGCGGAGAGCGCCGTCCATGACGCCGGCGTCGATACCGTCGCCGGTGCAGGCCAGAATGCCGGCCTTGCGGCAGGCGGACACCAGCAGGTCGTTATAGGTGGCATCGTCGTACTTGTCGCCATAGTGCATCTTCATGGCGCCCACGGGGGCGGCCAGCACCGGCAGGCGCAGCTTCAAACCGAAAAAGTCAAAGGACGTGTCGGCAGGGCGATTTTCGCAGATGGTGTCCATCTGCACGCAGATTTCCTGCCACTTCTGATAGTTGCGCTGGAAGGTCACGCCCAGTCCTTTGGAGCCGGGGCCGGGGACGGTGTTGCGGCAGGCCATGCCGTTGCACACGGGGCAGGCCTTGCAGTAGGGACCCATACAGGTGCGGGCTGCCTGTAAAACTTCGTTGTAATCCATGGTATCGCTCCTTTGCCGAATGATATGGCCTATTGTAACGCCGCCGCGGACAAAATGCAATGAAAATCGCACCGTATGAAATGCATTTTATTTGCGTAAAATAGGACAAAACGCAAAGGAGGCAACGGGTATGAAGGACACACACTGGCGCAGATGGGAGATCGTGGGGCTGCTGTGGACGCTGGCGGCGGGAAATCTGCTGCATTTCGTATATGACTGGACAGGGCAGAGCGTGGCGGCGGGGCTTTTTTCGGCGGTAAACGAGTCCACATGGGAGCACATGAAGCTGCTGGCGGTGCCTTGGATCCTGTTTTCTCTGGCGGAGTATATCGCCGTGCGTTCCGGCGGCGTCGCGGCGCCCCGTGCGGCGGGTCTGCTGGTGGGACTGGCGGCCATTCCGCTGCTGTTTTACGGCTATCAGGGCGTCGTGGGTCGGGACAGCATGATCGTGGATATTCTGATCTTTCAGGTGGCCGTGCTGCTGAGCTTCTGGGTGAGCTGGACGCTGCAGAGGCGGCGGCAGCTCAGCGGCGCAGGCTGGACGGTGCTGGGGCTGCTGGTGCTGCTGGGGGTGTGGGCACTGTTTTTGCTGTTCACGTTTCGGGCACCGGAGCTGCCGTTGTTTATCGACCCGCTGACGGGTCTGCGGGGCATCTGAAAAAAATGGGCGGTCGCCGGCCGGCTCTGTGCGGTTTCTCGCGCGGAGCCGATTTTGGCCGCCTGTTTTTTCTTGACCCTGCCTTTTGAATACTGTATAATAGGGTGAACAAACTCCGAACGGAGGAGGCAAAGCCATGAAGAAAGTGATCGTGCATAAGTCCGCCGTGCCCATTTACATTGCGGCGGGGGTCTGGGCGGTGTATGCGCTGGTGTTCCCGCTGTTTAAGGTGGGGCATTTTGCCATTGCGGCGGCGGTGGCCGCGGCGGCGTACTTCATTTCCCGCTGCTTCTTTAAGGACGTGCGGGAGGAGATCGAGGTGGAACCGGAGCCTGTGCGCACGGGCAACGAGGCGCTGGACAAGATGATCGCCGACGGGCAGCTGGCCATGAAGGAGATGCGGCGGCTGGACGACAACATAAAAGATGAGGTCATCAGCGGCCAGATCCGCAAGCTGGAGGAGCTGAGCGGCAAAATTTTCGAGGTGGTGCAGCAGAAGCCGGAGAAGCTGCCCCAGATCCGCAAATTTATGGACTACTACCTGCCCACCACCCTGAAGCTGCTGAACGCCTATGACCGCATGGGGGCGCAGGGCGTGTCCGGCGGCAACATCGGCGCCACCATGGAGCGGGTGGAGAACATCATGGGCACCATCGTCACGGCTTTTGAAAAGCAGCTGGACGCCCTGTTCGGCGCGGAGGCGCTGGATATCTCCACGGACATCACCGTGCTGGAGAACATAATGGCCCGGGAGGGCCTGGCGGAGGACGCCGTGCACCGCACCGTGCAGCAGGAAACACCGGAAGACAAAGAGGAGCCATCCGACGGCGGCATCCAACTGGAATTATAATTAAAAAATAAGAAAGAGAGGAACACACTATGAGCGAGAATATGACTCCCGAACTGACCCTGAACCCCACCGAGGCTGACGTGGCCGTGCCGGAGCTGACGCTGGATCCCACGGCGGTGGCCGAGGCTCCCCAGGAAAAGCAGGTGGAGCCGGTGGCGCTGGACGACAAGCTCCTCACCGAGCAGGAGAAGAAGGCCGTGGAGGAGTTTGCCAAGAAGATCGACATCACCGACACCAATCTGGTGCTGCAGTACGGCGCCGCCGCTCAGAAGAGCGTGGCGGGCTTCTCCGAGAACGCCCTCAGCAATGTCCGCAGCAAGGATCTGGGCGAGGTGGGCGCTGACCTCAGTGAGCTGGTGGTGCAGCTCAAGGGCTTCGGCTCCGGCGAGGAGAAGAAGGGTCTGGCAGGTCTTTTCCGCAAGGCCGGCAACAAGATCGAGAGCATGAAGGCGCAGTATGGCAAGGTGGAGGCCAATGTGGATCGCATTGCCCAGTCCCTGGAAAAGCATCAGATCACGCTGATGAAGGACATTGCCATGTTCGATCAGATGTATGAGCTGAATCTGAAGTATTACAAGGAACTGACCATGTACATTCTGGCCGGCAAGAAGCGGCTGGAGGAGGTGCGCGCCGGTCAGCTGGAGGAGCTGCGGGTGAAGGCGGAGCAGACCGGCCTTGCCGAGGATGCCCAGGCCTACAACGACATGGTGAACCTGTGCAACCGCTTTGAAAAGAAGCTCCACGACCTGGAGCTGACGCGTATGATCTCCGTGCAGATGGGTCCCCAGACCCGCCTGCTGCAGAACAACGACACCCAGATGGTGGAGAAGATCCAGTCCTCTCTGGTGAACACCATCCCCCTCTGGAAGAGCCAGATGGTGCTGGCGCTGGGCATGGAACACGGCCGTCAGGCTACCGCCGCTCAGAACGCCGTCACCGAGATGACCAACGACCTGCTCAAGAAGAACGCCGACGCGCTGAAGATGGGCACCATCGCCACGGCCAAGGAGTCCGAGCGGTCTATCGTGGACATTGAAACCCTGCAGCACACCAACCAGCAGCTCATTTCCACCCTGGACGAGGTGCTGGCCATCCAGCAGGAGGGCGCTGCCAAGCGCAAGGCCGCCGAGGCCGAGCTGGGCCGTATCGAGGGCGAGCTGAAGCAGAAGCTCATGGAGCTGCACAAGTAAGACTCTCCGTGAAAGGAGCGGAAACATGAAGGCACTAAAAAGCCGTGGCTTTGCGTTGGCGGTTCTGGTGGTCGTGGTGGTGGCCGGCGCCCTGTACGGGCTGAGCCGCAAGCCTATTTCGGTGGAATACGCCAAGTGGATCGCCGATGACGCCGGACTGCTGACGGCGGAAACGCAGCAGAGCCTGAAAGACTATAACGAGAACTGGAACGACAAGTACCACGCCGTGGTGGCCGTGGCCACCGTGGACAGCACCCACCGCTGGTCGGCGGAGCGATACGCCGCCATGCTGGGCAAGGCGTGGGGCTTGGGGCAGAACGACATGCTGCTGCTGGAGGTGAAGGGCGACCACTACTATGTCCTTTTGGGGGACAGCGTGAACCAGACCGCCACCGACACCCAGATTGCCAAGCTGAAGAATGCCATCGAAAAGAACTATTATGACGGCGAATATGACGGGGCGACGCTGCAGTTTTTCCGGACGGCGGACGTGGTATATGCCCAGATGAGCCAAATGAGCCAAAGGTGAACGTACATCAAAAATCTCCCGCACGGTTGGGCGGGGGACATAGGAAAGAAATATCGCATTTTCTCAGGAACGGCGTGGCTTCGGTCACGCCGTTTTTTTCTTGATTTTGGGGAATAAAAGTCCGCTGGCTTTGCCCATGCGGCATAGCCCAGCGGACGGATCGTATGCTATTTGGCTCAACAAGTAAGCGCACAAATGGGATTTTATCTAATGCAAGGATCTATTGGATCATTACATCTTTTTTAATTTCAATGGCTGCATTTAATGCCATAAAAAATACTTCAATAAAATCTCGCCCATCACAGGTGATGAAATAATTTCCTAAACTCCAGATTTCTTCACTGATATTGTCTCCCCATGGCGGCTGCTTCGACAAATCATCAATATCCCATATTACTTTATTTGGTGAAAGCTTCGACAAAGCTTTTTTGATTTGCGTTAATTCCTCTTTAGCAGCCGGCACATTTTCACAAGATAGTTTTCCTTGATACAGCTCATTCATGATGACAGGGAATTTGCTTCCCCACGATTGTTTTCTAATCTATATGCCACTGTCGAGAAAAAAGAATGCAAAAAAGATGCGGCACCTATTTCGTACATCATACAGCCCACTCTAAAGCTAACCATGATTTTACCTCCTCAAGCCGTAACTAATTTGTCAGATCCCGTTTTTCTCCAGGAACTTTTCCATCAGATCAATGTAGTACGCTGACTGAACGATGAACCCCACATGCCCGCCTGGAACTTGGAGAATTTCCGCATCCAGTTTTCCAAACAGATCCGCCAGACGTTCCTGAT
>OMQS01000156.1 GCA_900313295.1 uncultured Eubacteriales bacterium | reverse complement strand
TATGTGTGAAAAGGTATCGCAGCGTTTTCCGCCCGCAGGCGGCAGGCTGCAAGCCTTTTGCCGGAAAAACCCATCATTTTTTTCGACAATGTAATAGAATCGGCAGGAGGAGATCCGCAATGAACGAATATCGCAAGGAGATCATGCGCAATGTCTATCTCACGGTTTTGCCCGCCCGCAAATTCAAGACCGGCTGCCTGTCTGCCCAGTTTGTGACGGCGCTCGGCCGCGAAACCGCGTCCTATAATGCGCTGCTTCCGGCGGTTTTGAGCCGCGGCACCATGCGCTATCCCGACATGGAGTCGCTGTCCGCCGCCATGGACACCCTCTATGGCACCACCGTCACCCCCACTGTCCGCAAAAACGCCGAGCGCCAGTGCGTGGGCTTTGTGGCCGGCTGCATCGACGACCGCTTTGCATTGGGCGGCGAGAAGCTGCTGGAGCCAATGGCTGCCTTGGTGGGTGAGCTGTTTCTGGATCCCGTTACCCGCGGCGGCCGCTACCTGCGGGAGTATGTAGACAGCGAAAAGACCAATCTGACAGACAGCATCCGCGCCATCCGCAATGACAAGCGCGACTGGGCGAACCTGCGTCTGCTGCAGGAGATGTGCGCCCGTGAGCCCTACGGTGTCAGCCGTCTGGGCGACGAAGAGTCGGTGCAGAAGATCACCAACCACACTCTCTACCGCCACGGCCAGCAGCTTATGTCCGCCGCCCGCCTGGAGCTGCTCTACTGCGGCAGCGCCGATGCGCAGCGGGTGGAGGAGGCGGTGCTGCAAGCCTTTGCCGCTCTGCCCCGGGGCGAGATGGAGGAGCTGCCGGAGGCGCAGATCATCGCCGCGCCTCAGTCGCCCCGCTTCGTCACGGAGGAGATGGAGGTCACCCAGGGCAAGCTCACCATGGGCTTCCGCTGCGGCAGCGACGATGCCCCCGCCATGGTTCTTGCCAACTTGCTTTTCGGCGGCTCCAGCAATTCCAAATTGTTTTTGAACGTGCGGGAGAAGCTCTCCCTTTGCTACTATGCCTCCAGCGCCTACGCCCGCTCCAAGAAGATCCTCACGGTGTCTTCGGGCATCGAACCAAAGGACTATGACCGCACGCTGGATGAAATTATGCACCAGCTCCGCCAGGTGCAGGAGGGACAGTGGGAGCCGTGGGAGCTGGACGGCGCACGGAGCACAGCCCTCAACTCCCTGCGTTCCGTGGCGGATTCCCAGAGCGCGCTGGAAAATTTCTATATGAGTCGCGCAGCGGTGGATCAGCGGGAAACGCCGGAGGAGCTGATGCAGAGCCTGCAGGCAGTCACGCCGGAGCGCATCTGCGAGGCGGCCAAAAGTATACAGCTTGACACCGTGTATTTCCTGCGCGGAAAGGAGGCAGCACAATGACAGAGCATACCTATCACCGCATCGGAGAAACTGCCGTTTGGAAAACGCTCCCCAACGGCCTGCCGGTCTGCGTCGTCCGCAAGCCCGGTTACACGCGCAAATACGCCTTTTTCGCCACCCGCTACGGCGGCATGGATCTGCGCTTCCGGCTGGACGGCCAATGGCTGGATACCCCCGCCGGCATCGCCCATTATCTGGAGCACAAGATGTTTGATACCGAGGACGGCAACGCCCTGCAGGAGCTGGCCAAAAACGGCGCCGAGCCGAATGCCTTTACCTCCAACGCCATCACAGGCTACTATTTCGATTCCACCGAGCATTTTGAGGAGAATCTGCGCATCCTGCTCTCCTTTGTATCCGTTCCGTATTTCACCGATGAAAGCGTCCAAAAAGAACAGGGCATCATCGGCCAGGAGATCGGCATGATCGAGGATAATCCCGAGTGGCAGGTGTATAAAAGGCTTATGCAGGCGCTCTACCGCACCAGCCCCGCCCGCGTCAGCGTGGCCGGCTCCGTGGAGAGCATCAGCCACATCACCGCCCAGACCCTTTATGACTGCCACAAGGCGTTCTATACCCCTGCCAACATGTGCCTTGTGGTCGTGGGTGATCTGGAGCCGAACGCCGTGTTTTCGCTGGCGGAGGAGGTGCTGCCCAAGGAGAGCGGCCCCGCCATCCCGCGGGATTACGGCGAGGAAAAGGAGCTAACTCCCCTGGAGGCGGAGACCTCCTGCCAAATGGAGATCGCCATGCCCACGTTTCTGCTGGGCTTCAAGTGCCCGCCCATGAGCGGCGGTCAGGAGCAGATGCGCCGCACCCTCATCGGGGAGCTGGCCTGCGATGTGCTGCTGGGCGACTCCAGCCCTCTGTACGCAAGGCTCTATAGCCAGGGGCTTATCAACGGCACCTTCGGCTACAGCTTCGACACCCTGCCGGGCGTGGCCTATGCCTACATCGGCGGCGACAGCAAGGATCCCCACGCCGTGGCGGAGCTGGTGCTGCAGGAGGTGCAGCGTCTGGTGCGGGAGGGCATTGATGCAGACTATTTCGGCCGCATCCTCCGCGCCAACTACGGCTCCACCCTCAAGAGCCTCAATTCCTTTGAGTCCATCGCCATCTCGCTGGTGGAGGGCTGCTTTGAAGGGTATGACCCCCTGCTTTTTCCGGAGATGTACGACTCCATCACGCAGGAGGATCTGCTGACTTTTATGCGGGAGAACCTGTGTCGGGAGCACATGACTCTGTCCGTTGTTTATCCGAAGGAGTGATACTATGGTAGATATGAATGATATGATCATGACCGACAGCCCCATCCGTTTCCCCGGGCTTTTCGGCGACTGGACGTTCACCGCCAGCTCCAAGGCCATCAACGTCGGCCACGGGGTGTACTGGTACGGCATCCTCATTGCCTTGGGCGTCCTTCTGGCGCTGCTGCTGGCACTGAGCCAGCGCAAAAAGTACGGCATCAGCGAGGATAACCTCTATGACGGCCTGCTCTGGGGCATCCCTGTGGGCATCGTGGGGGCGCGGGTCTACTATGTCCTGTTCTATCTGGATCGTTTCCGCGACGCGGACGGCAAGTTCGATTTTTCCTCCGCCATCGCCTTCTGGGACGGCGGCCTCGCCATTTACGGCACGGTCATCGCCGTGGTCATTCTGGGTCTTTTCCTGTCCCGCCGCAAGGGGAAACGGGGCTTTAAGTTCTTTGCCATGACGGATCTTGTGGTCATGGGTCTGCTGGTGGGGCAGATCGTGGGCCGCTGGGGCAACTTCATGAACCGTGAGGCCTTCGGCTCCGAAACTACCTCCGTTTTCCGCATGCAGCTCACCACGAAGGCCGGTCAGCTCATCGAGGTGCACCCCACGTTCCTCTATGAGAGCGTGTGGAATCTGGTGGGTCTTCTACTGCTTCTGTTCGTCGTGTCCAAGCATCGGAAGTTCGACGGCGAAAATACCTGGTTTTACTTCCTCTGGTACGGCATTGGCCGCTTCTGGGTGGAGGGTCTGCGCACCGACAGCCTGTATCTTTTCAATTGGCAGCTGTTCGGCCAGCCCATCCGTGTGTCGCAGGCGCTCAGCGTCGTCATGGTGCTGGTGAGCCTGTTCATGCTCCTGTGGAATCTGGTGCTGCACCCTCATAAACCCGAGGAGCTGTATGTCAATCAGGTGGCTGCCCGCCAGCAGGCGGAGCAGCAGGCCGCCGACAAGCCGCAGGAGGACTGATATGAGCGCAGTAATGATGGATGGCAAGACCCTTGCCGCAAAGATCCGGCGGGATATCCGTGAAAAATGCGCCGCCATGCGCCGGCCTCCGTCTCTGGCGGTGGTGTTGGTGGGGGACGATCCCGCTTCGGCGGTGTATGTGCGCAATAAGGAGCATGACTGCGCCGAGTGCGGCATCACCTGCGCCGATCACCGTCTGCCGGCGTCTGCCACGCAGCAGGAGCTGCTGGCGCTGGTGGACAGGCTCAACCGTGACGCAGCGGTGGACGGCATCCTGGTGCAGCTCCCCCTTCCGCTCCATCTGGATGCGCAGCAGGTGCTGCGAGCCATAGACCCCGGAAAAGACGTGGATGCGTTCCATCCCGAAAACGTAGGCCGCCTTCTGCTGGGGCAGCCGCAGTATCTGCCCTGCACGCCGTCGGGGATCATGGAGCTTCTGCGGGCGTATGACATCAGCCCTGCGGGCAAGCGCTGCGTGGTGATAGGCCGCAGCAACATCGTGGGCAAGCCCATGGCTATGCTCTTGCTGCAAGCCGACGCCACTGTTACCGTCTGCCACAGTAAGACCCCCGACCTGCAAAGCCATTGCCTGCAGGCGGACATTCTCGTCAGCGCCGTAGGTCATGCGGGGCTTATCACCGCCGACATGGTGAAAGAAGGTGCCGTGGTCATAGACGTGGCCATGAATCGGGGGCAGGATGGCAAGCTCTGCGGCGATGTGGACTATGCCGCTGCTTCAGAAAAAGCAGCGTATATCACCCCTGTCCCCGGCGGCGTAGGGCCTATGACCCGCGCCATGCTCATGAAAAACACCTATCTGGCGGCTCAGCGCCGCCGCAACGGATAACAAGCCGACGAGAGGAGGATGTTTCCATGCGCCCTGATATTGAGATTGCCCGAAGCCATACCCTGCGTCCCATCTCCCAAGTGGCACAGAAGCTGGGATTGGGGGAAGAAAATCTGGAGCATTACGGCCGATATATGGCCAAGCTCCGCCTGCCGCCGCCCGAGCCGGAAGAAAAGCGGGGCAAGCTGATCCTCGTCACCGCCATCAACCCCACCAAGGCCGGCGAGGGCAAGACCACCACCAGCATCGGTCTGGCAGATGCGTTGAACCGGCTGGGGAAGCGGACAGTTCTCTCCCTGCGTGAGCCGTCCTTAGGCCCCGTGTTTGGCATGAAGGGCGGCGCCACCGGCGGCGGCTATGCGCAGGTGGCTCCCATGGAGGACATCAACCTGCATTTCACCGGCGATTTTCACGCCATCGGTGCCGCCAATAATCTTCTGGCCGCACTGATAGATAACCATATCTATCAAGGCAATGCCTTGGGCATTGAGCGGGTCACCTGGCGCCGCTGCGTGGATATGAACGACCGCCAGCTGCGCTCCTTGCAAACCGGCGTGGGCGGCGGAATAAACGGCGTGCCGCGCCCCGAGCATTTCGATATCACCGTGGCCTCTGAGGTCATGGCGGCTTTCTGCCTTTCCGAGAACCTCTCGGACTTGAAGCACCGTCTTGGCCGCATGATCGTGGGCTATACCAAAGCCGGCGCGCCCGTCACTGCCCATGACCTCCGTGCGGAGGGCGCCATGGCCGCGCTTTTGAAGCAGGCTGTGCTGCCCAATCTGGTGCAGACGCTGGAGGGGAACCCCGCCATTGTCCACGGCGGCCCCTTTGCCAATATCGCCCATGGGTGCAGCAGCGTGGCGGCCACGCGGGCGGCGCTGCGTCTGGGGGACTACTGCGTCACCGAGGCGGGCTTCGGCGCCGATCTCGGGGCGGAAAAGTTTTTGGACATCAAGTGCCGTATGGCGGATATTTGGCCGGACGCAGCCGTATTGGTGGCCACCGTTCGGGCGCTGAAACTGCACGGCGGAGCCGACTATAGCCTATTAGAGCAAGAGGATATTTCCGCATTGGAGCGCGGTCTTCCCAATCTGCTCCACCACATCAGGACCCTGCGGGACACCTTCGGCCTGCCGGTGGTGGTGGCGCTGAACCGGTTTGTTTCCGACACGCCGGCGGAGCTTGCCCTTGTGGAAAAAGCCTGCGCCGCGTTCGGCGCACCGGTCGCCCTGTCCCAAGTGTGGGAAAAGGGCGGGGCAGGCGGCCTTGACCTTGCAGAAAAAGTGATCGCTGCGGCGGAGAGCGCGCAAAATGCCGCGCCCAGGTTCGCCTATGACCTGGCGCTGCCCCTGCGAGAAAAGCTGTTGGCGGTGACAAAACGGGTCTACGGCGGCGCCTCCGTGACGCTTACTCCCCGGGCGGAGCAGGAGCTGCGGGACTTGAAGCGCCTCGGCTTCGGCGGCCTGCCGGTGTGCATAGCCAAGACCCAGTACAGCCTGTCGGACGACGCGAAAAAGCTGGGTGCGCCCGAGGACTTCACCCTCACGGTGCGCTCCCTGCGCGTCAGCGCCGGCGCAGGGTTCGTGGTGGCCCTGACAGGCGAAATTATGACCATGCCCGGTCTGCCCAAACATCCGGCAGCAGAGAATATCGACATATCCGAAAGCGGCGTTATAACCGGTTTATTTTAATGAAAAAAGTGCAACACTCACGTTAATAAGCCAACAGGGAGGGCTCCTATGCAAAAGATAAAACCCAGTCGTGAGGCGTTGTTTCGGTTCCGCGGCATCCCGCCGCTGGGGCTGACGGTGTCCATGGCGCTGCAGCATCTGGTGTCCATGATCGTGGGCTGCGTCACGCCGGCCATCATCATCGCCGGCACTCTCGGCCTGCCCCAGAACCAGCGTGTGCTGCTGATTCAGGCGTCCCTTGTCATGTCGGCGGTGACCACGCTTCTGGAGCTGTTTCCCATAGGCGGGCGCTTCGGAGCGGGGCTGCCCGTGATTTTCGGCGTCAGCTTTGCCTACCTGCCCAGCATGCTGGCCATCGCCACAGACGGAGGCGGCCTTGCCGCCGTGGCGGGCGCCATGATCGTGGGCGGCGTCGTGGCCACGCTGGTGGGCGTGTTCATTAAGCCCGTGCGCAAGCTCTTTCCGCCGGTCATCACGGGCACGGTGGTGTTCACCATCGGCCTCTCCCTGTACCCCACGGCCATCAACTACATGGCCGGCGGCTCGGGCAACACCTATGAGTCCGTGGTGGTGGAGCGGGGGCTGACGGAGGCGCTGGTGTACGGCTCGTGGCAGAACTGGGCCATTGCCGCCTTCACGCTGGCGGTGGTGCTGCTGCTGAATAACTTCGGCAAGGGAGTGTGGAAGCTCTCGTCCATCCTGCTGGCCATTCTCGCCGGCTACGGCGTAGCGCTTGCGGCGGGCATGGTGGATCTGTCCGGCGTGCAGACGGCGGCGTGGTTCGAGCTGCCGTCCTTCATGCCCTTCGGCATTTCCTTTGAGCCCTCCGGCTGCATTGCGCTGGGGCTTTTGTTCGCCATCAACTCCATTCAGGCCATCGGCGACCTGACGGCCACCACCGTGGGCGGCTTTGATCGCCAGCCCACGAACCGAGAGCTGCAGGGCGGCATCGTGGCCTACGGCGTCAGCAATATCATCACGGCGCTTTTCGGCGGCCTGCCCACGGCCACCTACTCCCAGAATGTGGGCATTGTGACCACCAACAAGGTGGTGAACCGCACGGTTTTCGCCATGACGGGCGTCTTCTTGCTGCTGGCGGGCGTGGTGCCGAAGTTCTCGGCCATCCTCACCACCATCCCCCAGTGCGTGCTGGGCGGCGCCACGGTGGCCGTGTTCTCCACCATCGCCATGACGGGCATGAAGCTCATCGCGGCGGAGGGGATCACCCCCCGCAACACCACCATCGTGGGTCTGTCTGCGGCGCTGGGCGTGGGTATCTCTCAGGCGGCGGAGGCGCTGAGCCGGTTTCCGGCTGCGGTAACGACCATTTTCGGCAAGTCGCCGGTGGTCATCGCCACGCTGATGGCGGTGCTGCTGCATCTGGTTTTGCCCAAAGAAAAATAAAAAAACAGCGTGCCGAGGGGGAATCCCTTCGACACGCTGCTGCTTTGTCAGCGTTATTATTTGCCCGCCAGAGCGCGCTCCAGCCAGATGGCGCCCACGTCCATGGCGGCATAGAGGCTGTCCTTCTCCGTCTTCTTCACCACCCGATCGCGGCTCTTCAGGTCCGGGGCGGTGAGCTGCAGCTGCACGGACACCCGGCTGGCCACATCCATGTCCTTTTCCTTCTTAGTCTCCAGAATTTGCAGCATGACGATATATTCGTCGGCCATGCTGCCGTAATAAATCAGGTTATCTACCCGGCGCAGAGGATGATTTTTATAAACAAGGCCTTCGCCCTTTTTCACATCAGCCATAAAATACAACTCCTTTTCCCATAACTTGCTTTCTATCATAGCACAAGGCGCTTCGTCTGTCAAATAAAGCGGGGGAAAAAGCGGGCAGTGGGGGCATTCGTTGGCCTTTTCGTTGACAAGGATTTTATAAAATGGTAAAACATATACACAAAACTGTAATCTGGCGGACTTCGGCGAGGTGCTGAACTATGTGGTCGAGCCTGAGGGCGGTAAGTTCGTCCAGCCCGGCGATGCCATCACCATCGCCACCGAGGTGGAGGGTGAGCTGGCGGTAGCGGATCATTTCGTCCTGCGCGCGCCCGCCGGTGGCTCTGAGGAAGGCCCCGGGGACGGCGGCAATGAGGACGGCACCGGCGGCTCTACCGGCGGCGGCAGCAAGAATCCCGCCACCGGCGACAGCGGCGTGGTGCTGTATATCGCCATTGCGGTAGTGGCCGTGGGCGGCGCTGCGACCGTGATCGTTTGCCGCAATAAGAAGAAGGACAACTGAGCCTATGGCAAAAAAAAAAGAAGCCCCGCGGGGCTTCTTTTTTTGCCGGAAAAACAGCCGTCCCCCTGCGGAGCAGCTGCTCCGCAGGGGGACGGCATTTTTACAGATCCAGATAGTGCTTCACCAGAGCCTGCAGCATCTCGTCCCGATCCAGCTTGCAGATCAGCGTGCGGGCGCCGTTGTGGTTGGTGATGTAGGTGGGATCCTCTGAGAGAATGTACCCGACGATCTGGTTGATGGGATCGTAACCCTTTTCCTTCAGCGCATCGTACACCGCAGAGAGGATGTGATGGGTCTGTTCCTCTCGATCCTCCGCCGTATTGAATTTACGGGTGAATTCATCCAAAGGGGACACCGCCTTTCTTTGCTTATTGCAATCAGTATATGCTATTTTGCGGAAAAAGTAAAGGGAAAAAGATGGTTTGTGCGGGAGTTATTTCGCCCGCATTTCCGCGCCCAGCTGCTTCACCAGCTTTTTCACGGCACCGGCAGCGCACTCCTCAATCTCGGCGGAGGTGAGGGTCTTCACCTTGGAGCCGATGGTCAGGCGGATGGTCACGGACTTCTTGCCCTCGGGGATCTGCTTGCCGTGGTACTCGTCCACAAAGGCGGCGCCGTGGAGCAGCTCGTTGTGGATGCCGGAGAGAATCTTCTGCATATCCGCCCACTTGGTCTGCGCGTCAAAGAGCAGGGAGATGTCGTAGTCCGTCATGGGATACTCGGCCAGATGGGTGAAGGTGTTGGTGCGGGAGCGGAAGGGCACCAGCGCATCCACATCCAGCTCAAAGAGCATGACGCTGAGGTTCTTGATGCCGCAGGCCATGGAGGCCTTCTTGCTCAGCAGCGCCAGATCACCGATGCGCGCCTCGCCCAAGCAGATGTTCAGCCACACCACGTCGTCAGCCCACACGGGCTTTTCCTCCTGCCGGAAGGTGAAGCCCTCCATGTGGGTGTACCGGGGCATCATCTCCACCACGCCCTTGGCCTTGCGGAACAGCTCCGTCACGTTTTTGCTGTCGCCGACAAAGGCACCGGCGATGTTCTTGCGCTGGGAGGGCAGCTTTTCCCGATTGTCGTAGGGAGCGGTGTAGTCCGCGTCGCGGAATACCTGCGCGCACTCAAAGATGGAGAACTCGCTGAAGAAGCGCTCGTTCTTCACCACGGCTTTGCACAGGTTGGGAAGCAAAGAGGAGCGGATGAGGCTCTCGTCGGGAGAGGGGGGCGTGGACAGGGAGAGGATGCCGCTGGTATCCTGCAAAATGGCATTTACATACTGGTCGGTCATCCAGGGATAGGTGAAGATCTCCTGCATCCCGCAGCGGATGGCCAGATACTCCTTGATGCGCCGCTCCAAGTCTTTATCCAGCTGGTTGATGGCGCCGTCAAAGGAGGTGGTGATGGGGGCGGCCTTGAAGTTCTCATACCCGTACATGCGGGCGACCTCCTCCATGATGTCGGCCTTGATGGACACGTCACCGGTGGAGCGCCAGGTGGGCACCACAATGTGCAGGTTGTCTCCGTCGAAGGTCAGGTCGTAGCCCAGCTCGCCCATCTTTTTGGCGATGTCCTCGTTGGGGATGCGCTTGCCCAGCCGCCGCTCCAGCCAGTTCAGGGAGACGTCGATTTCCGCCTGCTGCAGCTTATTGGGGTAGCTGTCCACAAAGCCCGTGACCTTCATTTCCGGATAAAGCTCCGCAAACAGCTGCATGGACAGATCCAGCGCCTGGTCGCAGCGCTCGGGATCAACGGCCTTTTCATAGCGGGCGGAGGCCTCGGTGCGGTTGTCGTAGCGCAGGGCTGTGCGGCGGATGCCCGCAGCCTGGAAGTTGGCTATCTCCAAAATCACCTTGTTGGTGGCGGGGAGGATGGAGTCCTTGGCGCCGCCCATGACGCCCGCCAGACCCACGACGCCAGCGTCGTCGGCGATGACCAAGTCGTCCGTAGACAGGGGCAGGTCTTTGCCGTTGAGCAGCTGCAGATTTTCGCCCTCAGCGGCGCGGCGGACGATGATGTGGCCGGCAATGTGGTCGGAGTCGTAGGCGTGGGAGGGCTGACCCGTGGCCAGC
>OMQS01000160.1 GCA_900313295.1 uncultured Eubacteriales bacterium | reverse complement strand
GCAGGAGCGGCTGGCCAAGATGGCCGGCGGCGTGGCTGTCATCAAGGTGGGTGCTGCTACCGAGACCGAGATGAAGGAGAAGAAGCTGCGCATCGAGGATGCGCTGAACGCCACCAAGGCCGCCGTGGAAGAGGGCATCGTGGCCGGCGGCGGCACCATCTATGTGAACACCATCCCCGCCGTCACCGCATTGCTTGACAAGGTGGAGGGCGACGAGAAGACCGGCGTGCAGATCGTGGCCAAGGCTCTGGAGGAGCCTATCCGCCAGATCGCGGCCAACGCAGGTCTGGACGGCTCCGTCATTCTGGAGAAGGTTCGCTCCTCCGGCAAGGCCGGCTACGGCTTCGACGCCTACAAGGAGGAATATTGCGACATGATCGCCGCCGGCATTGTGGATCCCGCCAAGGTGACCCGCTCCGCTCTGGAGAACGCCGCAAGCGTGTCCGGCATGGTGCTGACCACCGAGTCTCTGGTGGCCGACAAGCCCCAGCCTGCCGCACCCGCAGCGCCCGCACCCGACATGGGCGGCATGGGCGGCATGTATTGATTTTTTCACAAAACGCAAGAAGTGCGCTGCAAAAGCAGCGCACTTCCCTTTTTATCCCTTAGCCAGCACCTTTTCCAGCCAGTTTTTGCCGTCTACGAAGCGGGAGACGACGAATGAGGCCACATAGTCGCCGGAGGAGTTTATCATGGTGGCCGGCGGGTCTACCAGATTGCCGATGGCCACCAGTATGGGGAAGGCCAGCTCCATCTGCGTGGGGAAAAAGACGGAACAGATGATATACTCGCCTATGTAGCCGCCCCCGGGCACACCCGACATGCCCACGGAGGACAGCACCGCCACCAGCACCACCGGCAGGAGTTTACTCCAGCTCAGCTCCTGTCCGAACACGCCCCACACGAAGGCCACCTTCAGCACGCAGCTGAAGCATGAGCCGTCCATGTGCATGGTGGCGCCCAGAGGGATCACCATTTCGGATACGTCGCGGCTGACCCCCGTCTGCTCCGCCGCCTCCAGATTGGTGGGGATGGCGGCAACAGACGAGCAGGTGCCCAGGGACACCACCGCCGGCTTCGTGATGTGGCGCAGCATGACTCCCACCCCTCGCCGACCGCCGCCGAAGCGGGCAAACAGCGGGAACGCCGTGAATAGATACACGAGGCACAGCGGGTAGTACACCGCCAGCGCACGGCCATAGGCTCCTGCGATCTGCGGCCCATAAGTGGCCACCAGGTCGGCAAATATGGCGAAGAAGGCCACGGGGGCGTAGTATGTAACGATCTTCACAAACTTCAGCATAACCTCCGTGAGGCTCTCCAGCCACTTGCCCACGGCGGTTTCTCGGCCGCCTGCCATGTTCACGGCGAAGCCAAACAGCACCGAGAACACGATGAGCGGCAGCATGGCCTTGCGGCTCAGCAGACCCGCAAAGTCCCCCACGGTGAAGAAGTTCACGATCAGCTCCGACACCGAGGCGTACTCCCCCATCTCCTCCGACGGGATCTCCTGCCACGGCACCGGCACCGGCGGCACCACCTTCATCAGGGCGAACATAATGACCGCCGCGATAAGCCCCGTCACCACGAACACCGCCACCGTGACGCCCATGATCCTGCCGGCGCGGCGCATGCTCTTCATGCCCGCCACGGCGCCGGCGATGGAGGCAAACACCAGCGGCACCACCACGCAGAACATCATGTTGATGAAGATTTTGCCCAGGAAGGCAATGCTGTTGCCGAAGGCGGGGGCCGCGAAGCCCACCACGCAGCCCAGGATCATGGCCAGCAGCATGATGGCCAGGAAGCGGTAATTTTTTACCACGTCTTTTTTGTTCATATCTCTTCCTCCTAAAGAAATTGCGTCTGCAGCTATATTATGAAGCATTCTCTGCGTTCATACGGAAATTATCGGGGCAGGTCCTCGTCGGTGAGGTCGCCCCGGGCCACCACGTTGGTGGGGCCGGTGAGATAGAGCGCGTCGATGTGGTCACCGGTGCGCGAAACGTCCATGACCAGCTCGCCGCCCCGCATGGAGAAGCGCACCTGCCGACCCGATACCGCACCCTCCAGCGTCAGCACGGCGGCCACGCTGCCGGTGCCGGTGCCGCAGGCGTAGGTGAAGTCCTCCACGCCCCGCTCCCAGGT
>OMQS01000163.1 GCA_900313295.1 uncultured Eubacteriales bacterium | reverse complement strand
GCGGCCAGCGCCTCGCGGGATCCGGCGGGAGCAAGCAGTTCCATCCTTACTTTCTGCCCTGCTGCGCCTTGAAAAGCTGGCGCTTTAAGTCGGAGACCTCGTTTCTGGCCTGGGTGGCCTCGTCCAGATAGTCCTTCACCTGGCGGCGCAGGTTCTCCGCCGTCTGCTCGCTCTTGAGCAGCTCGTCCGCCAGATTCACGGCGGCCAGCACGGCGGCGTCGCTGCGCCCCACCTTGGCGCCGGTGAGGATCTCGCTCATCTTTTTGTCCACCAGAGCGGCCACCTGCTCCATGTAGGCGGTGCTCTCCTCGGCCACGAAGGTATACTCGTCGCCGCAGATGCTCACTGTGATTCGGTTTGCCATAGCGCTGCCTCCTGTTCTTTTTTGAAAAGGTGATATGTCCGCATACTAAATCATCTTATTATAACACATTTTTTCGCCGGGAAAAGCATTTTCTGCCATATCACAAAAAATTCACAAAAATGCGGCGGGGGTGGCTTTACGAAAAAGAGGTTTTCGTGTAAAATGATTCTGAATCGACAGAAGGAAGGTGCGCGCATGGCGGGCTATATCATACAGGATCGGGAGAAGACGCTGGTGCTGCCCTGCCGGCAGGTGGATCAGCTCCTGCAGGCGGCGGACGGCGACGCGGCACTGCTGTACCTGTACCTCATGCGCAGGACGGACGCCGTGACGGCGGAGCAGATCATGCAGAGCCTGTCCATGAGCGCCCTGCGGCTGCAGGCGGCGCAGAGTCGGCTGGAGGGCATGGGGCTGCTCCAGAGCCAGAGCCTGCCCGTGCCGGAGCCTGCGCGGCAGCCGGCGGAGTACACCGCCGCTGAGCTGGGGGAGATGCTGCGGGACGGCGAGTTCCGCATGCTGGTGGAGGAAACGGAGCGGTGCCTGGGCAAAAAGCTCACCACCCTTGACATAAAGCGGCTGGCGAATCTGCGCCACGAGGTGGGTCTGCCGGCGGATGTGATCTTCCTGCTGGTGCGCCACTGCGTGGAGGAGCAGGAGCGCCGCTTCGGCGAAGGGCGCCGCCCCACGGTGTCCGCCATCGAAAAGGAAGGGTACTACTGGGCGCGGCGGGGGCTGTTCGATCAGGAATCCGCCGCCCGCTACCTGCGCACCGTGGCGCGGCGGCGGGAGCAGTCGGTGCAGTACATGGCGGCCATGCACATGGGCGACCGCCGTCCGGTGGAGGCGGAGGAAAAGTACATCGCCCAGTGGATGGACTGGGGCTTCAGTCCGGAAATGGTGGCCTTGGCCTATGAAAAGACTGTGCTCAAAAAGCAAGGCATGGACTGGCGCTACTTAAACGGCATCCTGCGCCGCTGGGACAAGGACGGCCTGCGCACCCCGCGGGACGTGCAGGAGGAGAAGCGGCCGAAGACAGCAGAGAAAAAGGATCGTTCCTTAGAGGAATTTATGAAATGGTAAGGGGGGCAGAAAAATGGCTTATGACGGCAAGGTCATGCGGGAGGCGCTGCAGCGGTTCGAGGAGGACAAGCAGCGCCGCGCGTCCCAGACGGAGGCTCGGCGGCAGCGGATCTATCGGGAGATCCCCCGTCTGGAGGCGATAGAAAAAGAGCTGCGGGGCACCATGGCGCGCATCATGACCGAGGCGCTGCGCCACGGGGAGGATCCTGCCCCGGCGCTCCTGCGTATCCGCACGGAGAACACCATGCTCCAGCAGGAGCGGGCGGAGCTTCTGGCAGAGCACGGCTATGCTGCCGACGCGCTGGAGGATAAGCCCCGCTGCGCCCTCTGCGGCGACACGGGCTACTGCGGCGGCAAAATGTGCGCCTGCCTGCAAAAGTATTATGCCCAGGAGCAGATCAAGAGCCTCAGCAGCCTGCTGGATGTGGGCAGCCAGAGCTTTGACACCTTCGGTTTGGAGTGGTACGACACGAAGCCCGGCGAGTCCGGCCGCAGCCCCCGGCAGCTCATGGAGCGCAATCTGGCGGTGTGCCAGAGCTACGCCGCCCATTTTGGCGAGAAGCCGGAGAACCTGCTTTTGGACGGCGCTCCGGGGCTGGGGAAGACCTTTCTCTCCGCCTGCATCGCCCGGGTGGTCAGCGAGGACGGATTTTCCGTGGTGTATGACACCGCCGTCCATGTCTTTGCCCGCTGTGAGTCGGCCAAGTTCCGCGGCGACGAGGAGCCGGACGCCGCCGTGGACGTGCTGCGGTACGAGAGCTGTGACCTGCTGATTTTGGACGATCTGGGCACGGAGATGACCACGAACTTCGTCCAGAGCGCTCTGTACCAGCTGGTGAACGGCCGGCTTCTGGCCGGAAAGAGCACCATCATCAGCACGAACCTCACCCCCGCCCAGCTGGAAAGCCGCTATGGTGCAGCCATCTGGTCGCGGCTGCAGGGGGAGTACACCGTGTTGGCCTTTGCGGGAGAGGACATCCGCAAGCTCAAACGCATGATGCGGTAAACGCCGCGCAATTTTCCCCTATACACAACGCATCTAATATGCTAT
>OMQS01000165.1 GCA_900313295.1 uncultured Eubacteriales bacterium | reverse complement strand
TTTTTGCGGCAAAAACAGCAGATTACCGCTTTACAGAGCCTGTCAGTTTGGATATAATAGAAAGGCTAAGGAAATATGTAGAAGGAGAATTTGACCATGGCTGTCATTGAATACGATGCTTACAAACAAAAGCTGCTGACGCTGGAGCCTACCCTCAAGGAGCTGGAGCAGGCGCTGAATATCGAGTCCGCCCGGAAGGAGCTTTCCGAGCTGCAGATCGAAACGGAGCAGGAAGGCTTCTGGAACGACGTGGAGCGCAGCCAGCGCATCGCCCAGAAAATAAAGCGTCTGGAAAATAAAATCAAAAAATACGACCATCTGGTCGCCGACTGGGAGGACACCCTCACCCTCTGCGAAATGGCGCAGGAGGAGGACGATGCCAGCCAGCTGGAGGAGGTGGCGCAGGGCTATGAAACGCTGGAAAAGGAAGTGAGCGACCGGCGCCTTGCCGCCCTGCTCACCGGCGAATACGACGCCAATAACGCCATTCTCACCTTCCACGCCGGCGCCGGCGGCACCGAGGCGCAGGACTGGACGGAGATGCTCTACCGCATGTATACCCGCTGGGCGGAGCGCCACGGCTTCACCTACCAGCTGCTGGACTATGAAGACGGCGACGAGGCTGGCATCAAGTCCGCCTCCATCCTCATTGAGGGCGACAACGCCTATGGCTATCTCAAGAGCGAGAACGGCGTGCACCGTCTGGTGCGGGTAAGCCCCTTTGACGCCAACGCCCGCCGCCAGACCAGCTTTTCCGCCCTGGAGGTCATGCCCGAGATCGAGGATGACGGCGAGATCGAGATCCGCCCCGAGGAGATCGAAATGCAGGTGTTCCGCTCCAGCGGCGCCGGCGGCCAGCACATCAACAAGACCTCCTCTGCCGTGCGCCTCATTCACCTCCCCACGGGGGTGGTGGTGTCCTGCCAGACGGAGCGCAGCCAGTTCCAGAACCGGGATAACTGCATGAAAATGCTCCGAGCCAAGCTGGCGGAGATGAAGGCCCAGCAGCACGCCGAGAAAATTTCCGACATCAAGGGCGTGCAGATGAAGATCGAGTGGGGCAGCCAGATCCGCTCCTATGTGTTCATGCCCTACACGCTGGTGAAGGACACCCGCACGGGCTTTGAAACCGGCAACATCCAAAACGTCATGGACGGCGACATCGACGGCTTCATCAACGCCTACCTCACCGCCAGCGCCAACGGAACGCTGAAAAAGTAAAAAACGCCATCACGGGAGCTGCCTGCGGGCGGCTCCTGTTTTTTTAATTATTATTTTCATAAAAAAGGCATTCCGAGGAGCGCAGCGACGTGGGAATCCGTTTCCCCTGGGCGGCAGGGGCGTGGTATGTCATTGGCGGCTCTGCCCCGCCCGACGATGGACACCATATTTTCAAAGAATGTCATTCCGAGGAGCGCAGCGACGTGGGAATCCGTATTCCTCTTGTGAGGGTGCAGTTCGTGGGAAAGTACGAATTGCCACACCAGTGTGCGCACCGGTTCGCAATGACAATTCTGGGAAGTGTGGTGCATGTCGGCGGCGGCACACACGGGTGCCGCTCTACAGGGGATAACAGGGAGTGCGGCGCATCGGGCGGGGTAGAACCCCGCCCCTACGCATAACATGGGGTACGATGCTTATAGGGCGGAACGATGTGGGCATCGCTCCCTACGAAGGTTTTGCGGGGGCAGGCAGCGCTTTTTTGCTTGCCTGTATAGAATAATGATGATATACTGACAGCAAACAGTTTTATTGTGAAAAAGGGAGGATACGACCATGAAAAAGCTCGCCGCGCTCCTGATTTCTGTCGTTTTGCTGCTGGTGTCCGGCTGCGGGAAACAGGATTCCGACGCCGATCAGCTGCGGGCGGAGGATCTGCCCGAGAGCTGTCGGGGGTGGTTCGACATCGCTGAGACCGCCGGTGCGGCGGAGGAAAACAGCGGGTTTCCCGCTGCGGCTCGGGCGGCGGAGGGCGCGGCCGAGGGCGGTATTGCCGCCCGCCTGCCGGACGGCACGGAGGTGGACGTGGTGGGCGAGAGCGAGCAGTTTGCCGAGGGCGTGAAGCTCTCGGAGCTGACGGACGGCAAGGCCAAGCGCCTTGGCTCCGGCGGACGGGTGATCTGGAACGGCGAGCTGTACGACGCCTGCACCATCGCCGCCGAGAATTGCCGGCTTCCCAATCTGCGCCCCCACGAGGGCGGCATCCTGCGGCTGGACATCTCCGGCGACTGCACCGTGGACGGCGGCGGGGAGGAGTTCGGCTGCTTTGCGGGCTTTGACTGCGTGGTCGTCACCGGCAGCGGCACGCTGACCATTATCAACACCAGCGGTCTGGCCTCCGGCACCGGACGGCTGCCCCTTCCGGCGCTGCTGGTGGACGGCGGCGTGACCCTGCGCTGCGGCAGCATCGGCGTGGCGGCCAACGAGGCCGGTGTGCCCGCCTTCGTCCTGCTTGACGGCACGGTCTGCGCGGAGTCCCTCTGGCTGGGGCGCGGGGAGCTGGTGGTGGCCGGCGGTGTGCTGTCGGCGAGAGATATTTTTGAGGTGAGCGGCGCCACCTTCCGCGGCGGCGTGACCCTGCTGGGCTATGCCGGCGACTGTGCCAATATGAAGGTAGTTCTCTCCGGCGGCGCGCTTTACACGGCGGATGCTCTGCCCGCTGACGCTGCGGTAGAGGCGGGCGCCGGCACGCTCTGCGTCAAGGACGCGGCGCAGCTGTCCGTGAAGAAATACGACAAGGCCACGGTGCTGGACAGCGAAACCGATGGCAGCCCTCTGGCCTACACCGATTACAGCGAGGACTGGGCGGGCATCGTGTCCGGCGCCCGGTGGGACGGCCTGGCGGCGCAGCAGGCGGAAGGACTGTGGTTCGTGGGCAAGCTGACCATGGATAACGGCCGCTGCGACGAGCTGAAGCCCTGGGGCGCCCTTTGGCTGGAGTTGAGGGGGGAGAACTTCGTGCAGGCGGAGCTGGGCGGCACAAGCTGCGTGCTCACCGGCGGCGGCTCTCTGACGGCGGACACCCTGAACATCTGGGGCTGGGGCGGCATGCACACGCCGCTGTGCTCCATCGGGGAGGACACAGAGGTCTATTGCGCCAACCTGCGCATGGGTAGCAATGCCGGCAGCGCCGGCACCGTGGTCATCAGCAGCGGCAAGCTGACGGTAGACAATGAATTCTGGTTACAAAACGGCACGCTGGAGGTGCGCGGCGGCGAGGTGCGCCTGTGCGGCGACGCCGCCATCGAGCAGGGCAGCCTGAACATCACCGGCGGCACGGTCATCATCGAAAAAGGGCTGTGGATCGGCGCGGGGGACGTGAATCTGTCCGGCGGCACGCTGGTGCTCCCCAATGGTGAAGACTCGCTGACGCTGGAGAGCGGCAAGCTCCACAACCACGGCGGCACCCTTACCACGGAGGGAGAGAAATAGCGGCGAAAAGGGACGGCTTCGGCCGTCCTTTTTTTATGGAAAAAGGAAAAAATTGAAAACAAACGGCATGTAGGGGCGGACGCCTCTGCCTGCCATGCTTGCATTGCGCACCAACCTGCCCGCCGCCCGTCTGATTTGCTCTTTTCACAGATCAAAGGAAAAAACTGCGCATTTAAGCGGGAAACAGGAGCAAGAAATGTAAAGATTTTCAACAAGAAACCGCAAAAAACTGTGCAGGCTAACAAAAAGTTTGTTAGCCACACAAAAAAATTGTAAATAAACTGTGAAGATGCTATAATAGACCTGTAAGCAAGCGGCAGGGCTGCGGCCGCGGACAAGCGCAGCCGCACTATCAATTCGCAGATTCGCAAAGGAGACAACCAATGGAGAAACTGTTTCGCTTAAAAGAGAACGGCACCTCCGTGAAAACGGAGATCGTCGCCGGACTGACCACCTTCATGACCATGGCGTATATCATCGCCCTGAA
>OMQS01000166.1 GCA_900313295.1 uncultured Eubacteriales bacterium | reverse complement strand
GGATAGTCCGTGATGGTGCCGTCCGCCAGCTCCCAGATGCGGGTGGCAAAACGGTTGATGAAATAGCGGTCATGGCTGACGAAGAGCAGGGTGCCGTCAAAGGCCTCCACCGCCTCCTCGATCCACTCTCGGGCTGCAATGTCCAGATGGTTCGTAGGCTCGTCCAGAATAAGAAAGCTGGTCTGCTCGTCCATGAGCATGCACAGCCGCAGGCGGCTCAACTCGCCGCCGGAGAGAGAGGAAACGCTCTTGAACGCGTCCTCCCCCTGAAACTGGTACTGCGCCAGCCGGTTGCGGGCGCTCTGGGCGGTCATACCCTTTTTCTCATAGAGCATGGTGTCCAGCAGGCTCCGCTCCGGATGGTCGAAGCGGATGATCTGCTGCAGATAGGCCGCCACCACGGCAGGGCCTTGGCGGATGCTGCCGGCGTCCGGCCGCTCGGAACCCGTTATCATGTTCAGCAGGGTGGTCTTTCCCGTTCCGTTTTCCCCGAGGAGGGCAATGCGCTCGCCCGGCTCCACCCGCAGGTAAATATCCGAAAAAAGTGTTCTGTCCCCGAAGGACTTTGTGACGCCCCGAAGCTGCAGCACCTCGTCCCCCCGAAACTCCCGGCTGGCAAACTGGGCGTTCATCTTTTTGGCCTTGGTGGGCTTTTCCGTGGTGCGCATGCGCTCGATGCGCTTCTCCATGGAGAAAGCGCGCTTATGGAGGGCGTCGTTTCCCATGAAGGCCCACAGGTGCATCTGCTCAGCGGCCTTTTCCAGCTGCCGGATCTTGGCCTGCTCCTTCATGTACTGCTTCATGCGCTCCTGATAGCGCCGCTCCTTTTCCACGGCGTAGAAGCTGTAATTCCCGCTGTAAAACTCCGCCTTGCCGTCCAAGATCTCTATGATGCGGGTGACGGTGCGGTCGAGAAAGTAGCGGTCGTGGGAGATGGTGACGACGGTGCCGCGAAATTTGGCGATGTACTCCTCCAGCCACACGGTGGCCTGCAGATCCAGATGGTTCGTTGGCTCGTCCAGCAGGAGGATGTCCGTGTCCTCCAGAATGAGGCGGCCAAGGTTCACCCGCGTCTTCTCCCCGCCGGAAAGCTCCGCAAACAGCCGCCGGCGCATGTCTTCGTCAATGGAGAGGCCGCTGGCCACCTTGCTCACCGCCGTGTCCGTGTCCCAGCCGCCCAGCCCCTCGAAGCGGGCGTTCAGGTCGCCGTAGCGCCTGAGGGTGGCGGCGCTGCCGTCCCCTGCGGCCATTTTCTCCGCCAGCGCGTCCATCTCCTCCTTCATGGCCTGCATTCTGGCAAAGGCGGTGCGCAGCACCTCCTCCACGGTGTACTCCGGCGGATAGACGGGGATCTGGGAGATAAGCCCCAGCCGCTTGCCGGAGGCGATGGTCACCTCGCCGGAGTCGTAGTCCAGCTCTCCGGTGAGGATCCTGAACAGGGTGGTCTTTCCGGCGCCGTTGCGGCCCAGAAGCCCTACCCGCTCGCCGGAGTCGATCTGAAAGGTCAGGCCGTCCAGTATTTTCTTTTCCAGGTCAAAGGACTTTACCAGTCCCGACACGCCGATGTCGATCATGCTTTTTCCAGTTCCTCAACGATTTTTTCAAAATGCATGGCGTGGGAGGCTTTCACCAGCGCCACGGTGCCGGAGGTGAACTCCCGCCGGAGGGTACTACAGGCCTGCTCCGCAGTGTCGAAATGGTAGACGTTTCCCTCCGCCGCCTGCGCCAGATACGCCATCCAACGGCCGATGGCCACCACGCAGTCCAGCTTCAGTTCATTCAGAAGCCGCCCTATGCCGGCATGCGCCTCGGCGGACAGCTCCCCCAGCTCGCCCATGTCCCCCAGCACCGCCATGCGGCGGGGACGATCCGTTCCGGCCAGCAGCCGCAGCGCGGCCGCCATGGCCTGAGGGTTGGCGTTGTAGCAGTCGTCAATAATGAGGCGGTTGTCGGGTCTCGGCAGGAGCCGCATGCGGGAGCCGGTGGGGGTGTAGGCCGCCACGCCGTCTATGATCTCCTGCTTGCTAAGCCCCAGCTGCTCCCCGATGGCCACGCCCATAGACGCGGAATAGATCATGAACCGTCCCGGGGAGGGGATGGACAGGGCATAGCTGTCCTTCTCCGTGGTCACGGTGCAGCTGACGCCCTCGATGCCGCGCTCCGCTACGTCCGTAACGCGGACGTTGCAGCCCGCCCCCTCGCCGCAGCGCAGGGTCTTAAAGGGCAGATCCAGCGTGTTCAGCAGCGGATCGTCCCCGTTGAGCACCGCCAGTCCGTCGGGCGCCAGATGCTCAAAAATCTCGCTCTTGGCGCGGAGAACGCCCTGTCGGGTGCCGTCCAGATTGCCGATGTGGGCGTCCCCCACGTTGGTGATGACCGCCACCGTGGGCTGCACCATCTCCCCCATGCGGGCGATCTGGCCGAAATGATCCATGCCGGTTTCGATGACCGCCGCCTCGTGCCCCTGTTCCAAGCGGAAAAGGGTCTGGGGCGTGCCGATGAAATTATTGTAATTGGCCAGCGTTTTCAAGGTGTTGAAGTGCTGCCCCAGCACCGCCGCCAGCATCTCCTTCGTGGTGGTTTTCCCTGCGGAGCCTGTGACCTGCACCACGGGAATATGGAACTTCCGGCGGTACCAGCCGGCTAAGTCCCCCAGCGCCCGCTCCGTGTCCTCCACGGCGATATAGAATTTGTCGGGCAACAGCGTCTCCGGCGCGGCGGCACACAGGCAGCCCGCAGCGCCCTTGGAAAGCGCCATGTCCAGATAGGCGTGGCCGTCGAACCGCCCGCCCACCAGCGGGACGAACAGATCTCCCGTCCGGATGTCGCGGCTGTCGGTGCTGACGCGGGTGATGCTCCCGCCGCTCTGCAGTAGCCGTCCGCCCACGGCGGCGGCAATTTCCTGTGCGGTACAGGGGATCATCATAGCCGCTCCGCCTTTCTCACCCGCAGAGATTCCTCTGCAATCGTTTCACACAGGGTGTCATAGTCCATGCCCACGGCCGCCGCCTCCTGGGGCACAAGGCTGGTGGGGGTCATGCCGGGGAGGGTGTTCACCTCCAGGCACCACGCTTTTCCCTCTTCGTCCAGAATAAAATCTGCGCGGGAATAGACGGACAGCCCCAGCGCCTTATGCAGCTTCAGCGCCATTTCGCCCACCTGCCGCCACTCGGCCTCAGTGATGGGAGCGGGGCAGATTTCCACGGCGCCGCCCTTCTGATATTTGGATTCATAGTCAAAATAGGCATTTTTCGGGATGATCTCCACGGCGGGAAGATATGTATCGCCCAGCACGGCCACCTGGATCTCCCTGCCTTTGATCTTCTTTTCCACCACCACATGGTCACCGTACCGGAGCATCCGGTGCAGAGTGTCCGCCAGCTCCTCCCTGGTGTCGGGCAGCTCCACGCCGATGGAGCTGCCGCCGTTGACGATCTTCACGGCGCAGGGCGTTTCCAGCTTTTCCGCCAGTGCGGGAATGTCCGCCTCGGTGTAGCGCACGTCGTGCCACGGGGCGGTGCGGATGCCCTCGGCGTCCATGAACCGCTTGGTGATGGACTTGTCCATGGCCATGCCACTGGAGATATAGTTGCTGCCGGTGTAGGGCACGCCCAGCAGGTCGAGGGTGGCCTGCACGCGGCCGTCCTCGCCGCAGGAGCCGTGGAGCGCCAGAAACACCAGATCCGCCATGGCGCACACCTGCAAGACCCCCTGCCCCAGCAGGGAGGGGCTTTGATCCTTTCGGGAGCGGCGCACCGCCTCCAGATCCGGCGCGGCGGCGGAAACGCTGTGGTCGGTGCACAGGCCGTCGGGTGCGTCAAAAATATCCTCCAAAGCGCCGGAATAGTTCTCCAGCCCCATGAACATATCCACCAGCACCGCCTTGTGCCCCCGCCGGCGCAGCGCGCGGCAAATGCCCGTGCCGCTGGTGAGCGCCACATTGCGCTCCGTGCTCAGGCCCCCTGCCAAAACTACGATCTTCATAAACCGAACCCCCGATCCTGCGATATACTTATAGATAGTATAGTATAGCACAATCCCCTTGGGATTACAACCGATTTCACCGCCGCCGCAGGCAAAAAAAGCGCAGCCCCGCGGACTGCGCCTGAAAGCAATATTTGCCTGTTCCTCTATCGCAGCCACTCGGGTCTTGTCCGTTTTTGTATGCCGGACACCATGCCCATGGCGGCAAAAAGGGTCACGATGGAGCTGCCGCCGTAGCTGATGAAGGGGAGGGTCAGGCCGATGACGGGCATGACGAACAGGCACATGCCGATGTTGGAGATGGTCTGGAAGATCAGCATGGCCGCCACGCCTACACAGATATACATGTCCGTTTTCGTCTGGGCGTGCCGGGCGATGAGCACGCAGTGGAAGATGATGGCTGCCAGCAGCAAAATGGTCAGCAGGCAGCCCAGCAATCCCAGCTCCTCGCCGATGACGGAGAAGATGAAGTCCGTGTGCCGTGCCGGCAGGCTCCACGCACTGGCAGACTGGGTCTGCGTGCCGTTAAAAAGCCCCTGCCCCGTCAGCTTGCCGCCGCCCAGCGCCAGAAGGCTGCGAGTCTGCTGCCAGCCAATGCCCATGGGGTCCAGGTCGTGGTCAAAGAGGGTCAGGAAGCGGTCCTTCATATAGGGAGAAATCTTATCTGTTTCCCACAGAACATAGAAGGCAAAGCTGCCGCCCAGCAGCCCCAGCACGAACCAGCGCTTGGCTACCCCCGCCACAAAGCACATACATGCAAAGATAAAAATGAGCACCAGGGCGCTGCCCATGTCACCGGAGATGGCGGCATACAGACCCACCACAAGCATCAGATGCCCCGCCAGCATACCCACCGACGGAATGGACTTGAGATCCCGCTGCTCCTGCAGGTATTGCAGCTGCCGCGCCAGCACGATGATGAAGGTGATCTTCACGATCTCCACCGGCTGCAGGTTCACGGGGAAATTTTTGATGCCCAGCCACGCGCGATTGCCGGTGCCGCCGTCCATGCCCAGGGGCGTTTTCAGCAGCAGGATCAGCACAAGGCTGCCGCCCAGCAGCCACTTCCAGTGCTTGCCGATCTCGTTCAGATCCAGCATGCTCATGAGGATGTAGGCCACGATGCCCAG
>OMQS01000168.1 GCA_900313295.1 uncultured Eubacteriales bacterium | reverse complement strand
GTCACCATCCCCATGATGAAAAAGACGGGCTATAAGCCCGAGTTTGCCGGCGCCGTGGAAGCTGCCGCCTCCACCGGCGGTCAGATCATGCCCCCCATTATGGGCGCCGCCGCCTTCCTTATGGCAGAATACATGGATCTGCCCTACGCCGAGGTCGCCGTCAAGGCCATCCTCCCCGCCATTCTCTATTTCACCGGCATCTTCATCGCCGTCCATCTGGAGGCCAAGAAGCTGGGGCTTCACGGCATCTCCAGATCCGAGCTGCCCAAGTGGGGCTACCTCGCCAAGAACATCTATCTGATCCTTCCCCTGATCCTGCTGGTCTGGCTGGTGTCCTCCGGCGCAAAGACTATGGCTTTCTCGGCTGCTCTGTCCATTTTGGCGGCTTTTGTCATCGGATTTGTCCATAAACTGTTGGAAAACATCCGCGTTATGGGCGTCAAAAAGGCAATTATGTCCACCATAAAATCCACCATCCTTTCCGCCATCGACGCTCTCGCCGCCGGCGCTAAGGGTGCCATCACCGTGGCCGTGGCCTGCGCCATGGCGGGCATAATCGCCGGCTGCATCACCGTCACCGGCCTTGCCTCCATCCTCATCAACGCCATTGTGCAGCTTGCCGGCAACGCCACCATCGTCGGTCTGGTGCTGACCATGATCTGCTGCATCGTTCTGGGCATGGGCGTTCCCACCACTGCCAACTACTGCATCATGGCCTCCACCTGCGCTCCCATCCTGATCCAGCTGGGCTTCCCCGCAGTGGCCGCCCACTTCTTCGTGTTCTACTTCGGCATCGTGGCGGACATCACGCCTCCTGTGGCTCTGGCTGCTTACGCCGGCTCCGCCATCGCCAAGTCCAACCCCATGAAAACCGGCATAAATGCCACAAAACTGGCCATAGCGGCCTTCATCGTCCCGTATATCTTTGCCTATAATCCCAGCATGCTCTTTGTGGGCGATGTTGCGTGGTACGATGTCATTATCATCTCCATCACCGCTCTGCTGGGACTGTTCGGCATCGCCGCCGCCCTCAACGGCTACCTCTACCGTAAGATCCCCGTGATCCTGCGCATCGCTCTGATAGCCGGCGGTCTGGGCATGATGATCCCCGGCCTTGCCTCCGACCTGATCGGTCTGGCTGTTGTGGCGGCCGTGGTCGCATTCCAGTATTTCAGCAATAAAAAGCAGACTGCTTCCGCAGCCTGAGAACTCTCCCCTTCTCTGCATACAAGCCGCCGGCTCTCCCTTGAGTCCGGCGGCTTTTTTTGCTGATTTATATTATAACTATTAGTTATTCTAATAATATATCCGGTAAAAACACTTGCAACCGACGCGCATTAGATTTATAATATAGACATGTGCGCAAAAAGATAATTTCAATTAAGAAGGTGATCACTATGGAACTTCAAATTCAGGATCTTGTTTCTTCCATCAAAAAGGACGGCATCGACAGCGCCAACAAGGAGGCCGCCGCCATCCTTGCCGAGGCCAACAACCAGGCGGACGCCATCGTAGCCGGCGCTAAGGCCGAGGCGGACAAGCTGAAGCAGGAGGCTGCTGCGGAAATTGATGTTTTCAAAAACAGTGCTCGTCTTAGCGCCGAGCAGGCCAAGCGTGACGCTGTTCTGGCTTTCCGGCAGGAGATCCAGAAGGAATTTGAAAAGCTTTTGGCCGCCGATGTGCGCAAGGCGCTGGATCCGCACGCGCTGGCCACGCTCATCCGCGCCGCCGTGCAGGGCGAGGATGTGTCCGCCTACACCGCGGAGATCGGCCAGGTGACGGACGAGCTGCGGCAGGAGCTGGCGCAGGAGCTGCAAAACGGGCTGGAGATCCGCCCCTCCAAAAAGGTGGGCGCAGGCTTCCGTCTGGCCGCTAAGGACGGCTCCGGCTATTTTGACTGCTCCGACGAGGAGATTGCTCAGATGCTCATGCCCTTCTTTCGGGATATGCGCCTGTAAGGAGGTTCCGCATGGCTTCCTACTACTACCTCATCTCCAGCCTGCCCCTGCTGAAAACACAGGGTGAGCCGCCGCTGGACTACGCCGCCTTTCTCTCCATGTGCCGGTCGGCGGTAAGCGGCAGCGTGTATAAAACGCTGGAGGAGCTAACGGTGAACTCCGGCAAGGGGTCGCTGCTTTCGGAGTGGTCGGCGTTCTATCTGAGGCTTTCCTCGGAGCTTGCCTATCAGCGGAATATAAAGCTGGGTCGTCCCTGCGCCGTCCCCTACGAGCGGGATGCAAACATTGTGCAGACGGTAACGGCTGCCGTAAACGCGGAGAACCCGCTGGAGGGCGAGCAGCTGCTGCTGGATCTGGAATTCCGCCGTCTGGATGACATGATCGGCCTGCATATTTTTGACGAGCACGCGCTGTACGGCTACGCCATGAAGCTGCGGCTTCTGGAGCGCCAGCGCAGCTTCAGCCACGACCGAGGCAAGCAGGCCTTTGACTCCCTGATGGACGGCATCCGTCAGCAGATTTCCAGTCTATAACAAAACAGGAGAATCAATATGGACAAAGTGACAGGATATGTGACCGGAGTGAACGGGAATCTGGTGGCAGCCACCTTTTCCGGCTCCGTGCGAAAAAACGAAGTTGGCTATGTCCTCGTCGGTGACGAGCGCCTCAAGGGCGAGGTCATCCGTGTGAACGGCGATACGGCCAGCATGCAGATCTATGAAATGACAGGCGGCATCCGTGTGGGCGACAAGGTCGAGCTTTCCGGCGAACTGATGAGCGTGGAGCTTGGGCCAGGCCTTCTGACGCAGGTGTTTGACGGCCTGCAGAATCCCCTGCCGGAGCTTGCGGAAAAATGCGGTTTCTTTTTGGAGCGGGGCGTATATCTGGATCCCATCCCCAATAAGGACTGGGAGTTCACCCCGCAGGTGGCCGCCGGTGATCTCGTCACCGCCGGCGACGCCGTGGGCAGCGTCCCCGAGGGTTTGTTCACCCATCTGATCATGGTGCCTTTCGACCTGAAGGGCGAGTGGCGGGTGAAATCCGTTCGGGAAAAGGGCGTGTATAATGTCCGCGACACCGTTGCGGTACTGGAAGACGAAAACGGCGAGGAAAAGGAGCTGACCATGGTCTTTTCCTGGCCTGTGAAGCAGGCTATCCGCTGCTATGAGGAGCGCCTGCGTCCCGACGAAACGCTGGTAACGAAGATCCGCTCCATCGACACCTTCCTGCCGGTGGCCAAGGGCGGCACCTTCTGCGTGCCCGGCCCCTTCGGCGCAGGCAAGACCGTTTTGCAGCATATGGAAGCCAAGAACGCCGACGTGGACATCGTTATCGTGGCCGCCTGCGGCGAACGCGCCGGCGAAGTGGTGGAGGTGCTGACGGAGTTCCCCGAGCTTATTGACCCCCGCACCGGCCGCTCCCTTATGGAGCGCACCATCATCATCTGCAACACCTCCTCCATGCCTGTGGCCGCCCGCGAGGCGTCGGTCTACACCGCCGTCACTATGGCGGAATACTACCGGCAGATGGGTCTGGACGTGCTGCTGCTGGCCGACTCCACCAGCCGCTGGGCGCAGGCCATGCGCGAAATGAGCGGCCGTCTGGAGGAGATCCCCGGCGAGGAAGCCTTCCCCGCCTATCTGGAATCCGTCATCGCCTCCTTCTACGAGCGCGCCGGCAAAGTGCGGCTCAAGAACGGCAAAATCGCCTCCGTCACCATCGGCGGCACTGTGTCCCCCGCCGGCGGCAACTTTGAAGAGCCGGTGACGCAGGCCACGCTGAAAGTGGTGGGCGCCTTCCACGGCCTCTCCCGTGAGCGCTCCGACGCCCGCAAATACCCCGCCATCCATCCCATTGATTCCTGGTCCAAGTATCAGGGCGTGGTGGACATGGATCGCGTGGAGCAGGCTCGCTCCATCCTCAAGCGCAGCAACGAGATCAACCAGATGATGAAGGTCATCGGTGAGGAAGGCACCTCCGCCGAGGACTATATTGTCTATCAGAAGGGCGAGCTGCTGGACGCCGTGTACCTGCAGCAGAACTCCTTTGACCCCATTGACGCCGCCTGTGATCCTGAGCGGCAGGTGTATGAGTTCGACGTGCTCTATGACGTGCTGACCCGCGATTTTGCGCTGACGGACAAAAAAGAGATCCGCACCTTCTTCAATCAGGTTCGGCAGGAGTTTTTGGACTGGCACAACACCATGTTCCGCTCGCCGGAGTTCGAGGCTCAAGAAAAGCGGCTGAAGGACTGCTACTTGAGCAGATCCGCAGGCTGAGGAGGGAGTCAAGATGCAGAAAGTTTACACAAAAATCGAATCCATCGTTGGCAACGTGGTCACCGTTCGAGCCTCTGACGTCCGTCTGGGTGACCTGGCTCTGGTGGGCAGCAGCTATGCCAACGTCATCAAGCTGAACAAAGACTTAGTGACGCTGCAGGTGTTCAGCGGCACGCAGGGCGTGAGCACCACGGATCCTGTCCGCTTTTTGGGCAGGCCCATGATGGTGTCTTTCTCCGAGCATCTGCTGGGACGCATTTTCGACGGCGCCGGCGTGCCCCGCGACAACGGCCCCGCTCTCACAGAGAACATGATCCCCATCGGCGGCCCGTCTGTAAACCCGTCCAAGCGTACCGTTCCCAACAAGATGATCCGCACCGGCATCCCCATGATCGACGTGTTCAACACACTGGTGGAGAGCCAGAAGCTCCCCATTTTCTCCGTATCCGGCGAACCGTATAACCAGCTCCTGTCCCGCATCGCCATGCAGGCGCAGGTGGATGTCATCGTGCTGGGCGGCATGGGTCTGAAATATGACGACTATCTGTTTTTCCGCGACACGCTGGAAAAGAGCGGCGCCATGGGGCGCACGGTGATGTTCATTCACACCGCCTCCGATCCCACGGTGGAATGCACGCTGGTGCCCGACATGGCGCTGGCCGTGGCGGAGCAGTTCGCCTTGGCCGGCAAACGGGTGCTGGTGCTGCTGACGGACATGACCAACTTCGCCGATGCCCAGAAGGAAATGGCCATCACCATGGAGCAGGTTCCGTCCAACCGCGGCTACCCCGGCGACCTCTACAGCTGCCTGGCCTCCCGCTATGAAAAGGCGGTGGATTTTGAGGATGCCGGTTCCATCACCATTTTAGGCGTGACCACCATGCCCGGCGACGACGTCACCCATCCCGTCCCCGATAACACCGGCTATATCACCGAGGGGCAGTACTATTTGAAAAACGGTCACATCGAGCCTTTCGGCTCCCTGTCCCGCCTGAAGCAGAACGTCAACGGCAAGACCCGCAGCGACCATCGGGCGCTGATGGACGGCATGATCCGCCTGTACAGCGCCTATAAGGAAAGCCTTGAAAAGAAATCCATGGGCTTTTCCATGTCCGAGTGGGATGAAAAGCTACTGAAATACGGCCATCTGTTTGAAACGAAGCTGATGGATCTGAGCGTAAATATTCCGCTGGAGGAGGCGCTGGATCTGGGCTGGGAGATCCTGGCCGAGTGCTTTGAGCCGAATGAAACGGGTCTGAAAACAAGCCTCATTCAGGAGAGATGGCCCAAGCGCTCCGCCGCAGAGTGAGGAGGCGCCTATGGCTGTTAAACTCACAAAAAACGAACTGAAGGTGCAGAAGGATCGCCTGAAGCAATTCCAGCGCTATCTGCCCACGCTGCAGCTGAAAAAGCAGCAGCTTCAGTCCGTGGTGATGCAGATCACCGCCCAGCTGGAGCAGGTGGAGCGGGAGTACCGTGCCGCCGTGGACGGGCTGGACGACTGGGTGGCCGTTTTCGCGGAGAACGACGCCTTCCCCCCGGATAAGCGTCTGGAGAACCTGGTGCGTCCCAGCCATGTGGAGTGCGGTCAGGAGAACATCGCCGGCGTCACTGTGCCGGTATTTCGGGATCTGCGCTTTGAGGAGATCCTGTATGACGTGGCGGACTATCCGCTGTGGGTGGATACCGCCGCCGTGCGCCTGCGGGAGATCGCCCGACTGGACGCTTTGGCCAAGACCCTCCGCCGTCAGGTGGAGCTGCTGGAAAAGGAGCTGCGCTCCACCGCCCAGCGGGTGAACCTGTTTGAAAAGGTGAAGATCCCCGAGGCCAAAGAGAACATCCGCGTCATTGGCATCTATCTGGGCGACCAGCAGACCTCCGCCGTGGTGCGGGGCAAGATCGCCAAGAAAAAGCTGCAGGAGGTGAGCCAATGATCGAAAAAATGAAGGTAGTCCACATTGTGACCACCGCTCTTGAAAAAAAGGCTCTGCTGGACAAGCTGCAGAAAATGGGTATCGTCCATTTTTCCGAAAAGGCCGGCGCCGATCAGCCGCTTCTCCAGCGCTTCTCCGACCTTTCCCGTATGGCTCTGGTGCTGCATGAGTATCCGGATACTGCTGTGGAATCGGCGGTTTTGCCCGATGACGAATTTGAAAAATTCTTCGGCGAACTGTCCGCCTGTCTGGATCGCAAAAAAGCCTTGCAAGACGAATTGGCCGCTGCCCACGCCGCTGCAGAACGGCTGGCAGAATGGGGACGCTTCTCCCCCGCTGACGTGCAGTCGCTACGGCAGCAAGGCTGGGACATCCACATTTACCGCACAGACAAGAAGACTATGACGGCTTTACTTGCCGATCCGGATGTGAAGGTTATTCGCTTGTCACCCGTTGGTAAGATGCCGACTTTTGCCGCTCTCGCTCCCCTGCCGGATCAGTATTCCGCCACGGAGTTTCCTCTGCCCGAAAAGGGCTTGGAGGAGCTGGAGCAGGAGCAGGCGTGCTGCAAGCAGGGGCTGGAGGATTGCGAAACCTATCTCCGTCAGGCGGCCTCTCACCTGCCCAGTATCCAGTCGCAGATGCTCAAGGCGCAAAATGACGCCGAGTATTCCGCCGTCAGCAACACGTCCCAGAGTCAGGACGGCTTGGTCTGGCTGCGGGGCTATATTCCGGCGGCGGAGGTTGACGGTTTCAAAAAGGCCGCAGCCGAGGCGCACTGGGCTTGGGCGCTGGAAGATCCCGCCGGCGATGACGACCAAGTCCCCACCAAGGTCAAATACAATAAGATCACCAAGCTGATGATCCCCGTGTTTGACATTCTGGGCACCGTCCCGGGCTATCGGGAATATGACATTTCCTTCTGGTTTTTGGGCTTTTTCACCCTGTTTTTTGCCATGATAATCGGCGATGCGGGCTATGGCCTTCTCTTCCTGCTGGGAGCGCTGGTTCTC
This sequence comes from uncultured Eubacteriales bacterium, assembly GCA_900313295.1. GTDB lineage: Bacteria > Bacillota > Clostridia > Oscillospirales > Oscillospiraceae > Vescimonas. Next base: position 1,639 of record OMQS01000168.1, on the reverse strand, counting down.
ACGCTAAAGGGCAAAAAGTCCTCCACCGCCGTGCAGCTGCTGTGGGTGCTGTCCATTGCCACCATCATATGGGGCACGCTGACAGGCACTTGGTTCGGTCTTGAGCAGGCCATGGAGGTGCCGCTGCTGCGCAGCCTTGTGATCCCCACCTTTGCCAACTACCCGCAGTACTTCGGCGTAACTACCGTCGCTCAGCAAAACACCATCATGAAGTTCTGCTTCATCCTGGGCACGGTGCAACTGTCCTTGGCCTGCGTCATGAATATCCGGCGCAAGCTGAAGGAGAAGGATCTGAGCTGGGTGGCGGATCTGGGTTGGCTGGCCGCCATTGACGCGCTGTACTTCGTGGTGCTGTATCTGGTCATCGGCCAGCAGGTGAACCTGCTGCCTGTGGCCTGCGTAGTCATCGCCGGCTTCCTGCTGGTGGTGTGCTTCGGCGGCATGGCGCCGGACAAGAGCTTCGCACAGGGGCTAAAGGCAGGACTCGGAAATGCCTTTACCGTGTTTCTCAATACCATCAGCGCCTTCGGCAACATCATGAGCTATATCCGTCTGTTTGCCGTGGGCATGGCGTCCTTGGCCATTGCGCAGAGCTTCAACAACATGGCTTTTGGCTTCAAGGGTCCTCTGGTGGTGGCTGCCATCCTCATTCTGCTCATCGGTCACGGGCTGAACATTGTTATGGGTCTGCTGTCCGTGGTGGTTCACGGCGTCCGTCTGAACCTGCTGGAGTTCTCCGGTCAGTTGGGCATGGAATGGGCCGGTATCGCATACGATCCCTTCAAAAAGGGCGATAAAATAAAAAAATAAACGGATAGGAGAATGATTATGAATATCGCATTTATTGGTATGGCGTGTGCCTTGGGTCTGTCCGCCATGGGCTCTGCATTCGGTTCCGGCTTTGCCGCACAGGCTTCTGTCGGCGCGTGGAAAAAATGCTACGCCAACGGCAAGCCCGCTCCCTTCATCATGGTGGCTTTCTCCGGCGCCCCTCTGACCCAGACCATCTACGGCTTCCTGCTGATGAACTTCATCCGCAGCGCTGTGGAGGGCGGCTGTGACTCCATGCTGGCCATGTTCACCGGCATCTTTGCGGGTCTGGCCATCGGTCTGTCCGCCTTCTTCCAGGGCAAGGTGGCTGCCGCTTCCGCCGACGCATTGGGCGAAACGGGCAAGGGCACGGCCAACTACTTCATCGTCATCGGCATTATCGAAACGGTGGCTCTGTTCACCCTGGTGTTCAGCCTCCTGCTGCTGCAATAACGCGCTGCATATGGGAGCAGGGCTTCGGCTCTGCTCCTTTTTTGCATTTACCGCGAAATAATCCTTTACAAAGGCACGGAAAATTGCTATAATAATTGCGTTGAATTTTTACATGCGCCCGTAGCTCAGTTGGATAGAGCGTTAGACTCCGACATTTCAGGCGTCTCCAGTTGAGATATGGCGCAAAGCCTTGCCGCACCTGCGTTTGCGGGAACGGCAGAGAAAAAATGGGTGGTCGTTGACTACTATTTGACGACTATTGCAGAAACCCACAACCAAATATGCGCCCGTAGCTCAGTTGGATAGAGTGACAGACTCCGACTCTGTAGGCCGCTGGTTCGAATCCAGTCGGGCGTACCAAAAACCGTCTCAAACG
>OMQS01000170.1 GCA_900313295.1 uncultured Eubacteriales bacterium | reverse complement strand
GTGGTGGAGATCATCACCAGCACCCCCGTGGCCAAAATAGCGATGGAGGCCAGGCCCACGGCGTTCTGCTTCATGCGGTAGAGAAGACCCGAAACGGCAGGCATGTGTTTTTTATTATAATAGAACCTTTTGTTCTTTTTCAAGGCCTTCAGCACAAAAATACTCCCGGCCACGAACAAAAAGTAGGTGCCGATGATCACCAGTATCACCGCCACGAAGAACAGGACAAGGGCCTTCAGGGGGTTCTGGGTGGTAAGGGAGATGTAATAGCCCCCGCCCAGGGTCAGCAGGCCCAGCACCAGCAGCGGCCACTTGACCTTGGGCTCCCGCTCGCCCACATTGGCGCTGGAGAGCATCTCCACAGGCTTGAGGCGGGCGATGGTCACGCAGTTGACGCCGTAGGCCATCACATCCAGCACCAGGAAGAAGGCTCCGGACAGGGCCAGGCTCCTGGCGTTTATAAAGTAAAAGCCCAAAACGATTTCCGCGTTCAGCAGCTGGCAGATGAGCAGAGAGCAGAGCTTGTAAAACAGCGTCCCCATGGCAAGCCCCAGCACCACGGATGCCAGGCTGCTGAGGGCTGTTTCGTGGAAAAGCACCCGGCAGATGTGCCGCTTTTCCATGCCCAAAATGTTGTAAACGCCAAACTCACGCTTGCGCTGCTTCATGAGAAAGCTGTTGATATAAAACAGCAGGATTACCGACAGCAGCATCATCACCGCCACGCCGATGGACATGAACACCTCAATGTATTGTCCGCCCCGGAGCTGCAGGATGCGTTCGTCGGTCCGGAGGGTGAACACAATGTAAAACACGCATAAAAGCCCTGCCTCAGACAGAATACGCGGGAGGAAAAACCGGCGGTTCTTGCTGATGTTGCTCCGGGCCAGCTTCAGAAAAAATCCCCTTTTCATTCAGCGTCCCTCCCTGTGCGGAGCATGGTCAGGGTGTCGGAAATTTTCTTGTAGAGCTGCTGGTTGGTGCTCTCCCCCCGATAGATCTGGTGGAACACCACCCCGTCCCGAATGAACAGCACCCGTCCTGCGTGGGAGGCGGCGTCCACGGAATGGGTCACCATGAGAATGGTCTGTCCCTGCCGGTTCACCTTTTCAAACATCTGCAAAAGGTCTGCCGAGGAGGCCGAGTCCAGCGCCCCGGTGGGTTCGTCCGCCAGCAGCAGCTTGGGGTTTGTAATCATGGCGCGTGCCACCGCCGCCCGCTGCTTCTGCCCTCCGGAAACCTCGTAGGGAAATTTTTTCAGTATGTTGTCAATGCCCAACGAGCGCACCAGCGGCTCCATGGCGCTCTTCATCTCCGCCACGCTCCTGCCCGCCAGCACCAGCGGCAGCAGAATGTTGTCTTCAACGGAAAATGTATCCAGCAGGTTGAACTCCTGAAACACGAAGCCCAGATTGTCCCGCCGGAAGGCCGCCAGATCCCTTTCTTCGATGGCGTCCAGCCGCTTTCCCTCCAGCATGACCTGCCCGCCCGTGGGCTTATCCAGCGCCGCCAGTATGTTCAGCAGCGTGGTCTTGCCCGAGCCGGACTCGCCCATGATGGCCACATATTCCCCCTCCTGCACGGAGAAGGACACGCCCTTCAGCGCCTGCACCTGGTTGCCGCCAAAGCGCATGGTGTAGGTCTTTTTAATTTCCTTGACCTGTAAAATTTCCATATTTGAACCTCCGCATTTCGTTTTTACAGGTTCATTGTACGCTCCGTCCGCCTCCCGCGCCATCTATCGGGGTGACAGAGTCGTGACAGATTTGTAAGGGGCTTTTTCCGTCTTAATGTCCATAATTTTCCCTCTTTTTCCTATATAATTTCCGCAATAATATCCAACAAAATTATAGGCTGCCCGCCCGCTTTGTCAAGCAAAAAGCACCCGTCTGCCGGCAAGGCAGACGGGACACGAAATCTATTGCATCTGTGTGGCGATCCACTCTCCCTGCCGCACCTGCACCTCTCCGCGGCGCAGGCCGGCCTCTATTTCCGGACGCAGGCAGATGCGGCCTTTCTCAAACAGCAAGGTTATGGTGGAGCCGGCCAATTCAAAATAGCCCTTTTCCTCGCCCCGACGCACCCGCCGGTTTCCCCGCGGGTTGACGATGCCGCCCACGATGAGGGCGCCGATCTCCGTCTGCACCACGGGGCCGAAATGGTCGGTGGTCAGCAGCGTCCAGCTGCGGCGATTGAGAACAAACACGGGGTATTTTTCGCAGGCGATGGGCTGCACACTGTGCAGCACGCCGGAGATGAAATGGTTCTCCCCCTGATAGCCGTCGTCAATATAGCAGTAGTGGTGATAGTCCGAGGGGCGCAGGCGCAGCACAAGGCAAACGCCGCCCGTGTAGCCCGCCGCCAAAGCGTCATCCTGCAGCAGATCGTGGAGGCGATAGTGGGAATTTTTGATGGAAAAGCTGCTGTCCGCCCCGATGGGATAGGCGCTGAGCCAGCCGTCACAGGGGCTGATGAGGTGTGTCGGCTCGGCGTCAAAGGGCAGCTGTTCACGGGTGCGGACGAAAAAATCACGATACGTCCGGAAGCTCCGGAGCTGCGACGGCGTAAGCTCGATGCCGCAGCGGCGGGCATAGGGCGCAACGATGCAGCGGGAAAGCGGGGAGTGGAGAAAAGCCACCGCCAGTCGATCGGCATGGGTGACCATGACAGCCTTGAGCAGCAGGCGGCCGAACACGGTGCCGTACAGGAAGCGGACAGCACCGGAATTGCCGCTCACAGCTTCACCCCCAGCAGGACGACAACAAGCTCGGTGCAGCCGATGAGGAGCATGACCAGCTTTCCGGCGAGGCCGGGCTTGGCCAGCTTGAAGGGAAGCAAAAACGCCACGGCCATGACGGCCAGAAGCCCTGCGCCCAAAGCGCCCAAATGCCAGCTCGCAAGGCGGGCGACCCCCAGCAGCGTGGGCAGAAACAGCGCCACGGTGGTGACGGGCAGGCCGAGATATTGAGTGCGGCCGCCGGCGGCGGTATCCTGCCGCTCCTCCTCGTCCACATTGAACCACGCCAGACGAATGAGGGCGCAGAGAGCATATAGGCCGGACACGACGGCGGCGACAGCGCGGCCGTGGGCAGCGGCAAAAACGATGGCGGCGGGAAGCACGCCGAAACAAACGAGGTCGCTGAGGGAGTCGATCTGCACGCCGAAGCGCCTTTCCTGCGGCGTTCTGTCCTTTTTTGTGGAAGCGATCGTCCCGTCGAACATATCAAACAGCCCCGCCAGAAGCAGGCAGAGCAGCGCCCAGGGCAGGCCGCCCCGCAAGGCCAGGCCGATGCCCGCAAGGCCTGTGAGCATGCCGATATAGGTCAAAATCACCGTGTAATTATAAACACCCAACATTGTATTCTTTCTCCTTTTTCCATACGTCCCTTGGGTTGGCCATGCCCGCATCCGAACCGACACGGCGGCCACCCGCGCGCTCCAAGCGTATTAACTTTTTTATTATAACATAGATTTAACATAAATGATAGTGCTGTATTCATTGAATGCGTTGAGATTTGCGAAAAGAAAAAGGCCGGGGCAAAAGCCCCGGCCTTTTGGGTTATTCAGCTATGGAAACTGCGGGAAAGGAGATCAGAACAGCTCCTTTTTCTTGGCAACCACAGCGGTGCCAGCCAGAGCCATGACAGCCAGACCCATGTAGATCACAACACCGGAGTCGCCGGTCTTGGGATTGTTCACGATGGTCAGGCGGCCCTGGGGCTTGGCATACTGCTCGCCCACAACGCCGTTCAGCTCCGTGGCGATGTACTCCATGAGGATCTCGTCCAGAGGCAGACCGGTGTCGAACTGCTCCTTGGCAGCGGCGAAGGCATAGTAGGTGTCGCCGCCGGCGGCCATGAAGTTATTGGTGATGACGGCATAGGTTGCATTGGGATCAAAGGCCTTGCCGTTGATGCTCTTGATGGTGATGCGGTTGATGGACTTGGGGCCATGGTACGTGGAGCCGGGATAGGTGTCGGCGTTAGCATCATACTTGGGTGCGGTGTTCAACTCCACCTGCATACCGGCAAACTGGGGGAAACCGCCCAGAGATTCGGGGGTGCAGAAGGTAGAAGCTTCCAGAGCCTCCAGCAGCTCGCTGCCCTTGACATACACCACAGCCAGAGTGTTGCCGAAAGGCAGGACGGTGTTCACATTCAGCTTGGTGATGTCGCCCTTCTTGATGGAAGCACGGATGCCGCCGCCATTGGTGATGGCCACGGCGTTGGTCATATCCACGGAGGGCGCCTTGGTCCTGATCGCCCACATCATGGCGTCGGTGATGAGGTCGCCCATGTTGGTTTCCGCAGTGCGGTTGGCGGCCTTTTCGCCGTTCAGATCCACCTCGGTCTTGGCAAATACCTGGCCGTACTCCGCCTTCACATCGGCGATGATCTTGTCGGCCAGAGCCTTCACGGTAGCGTCTTCCTTCTCATAGTTGGACAGGTCGAGCAGGCCGTTGCTCTCGATGGACTTGGAAGCGTCGTCAATGATGATAGCGCCCACATAAGCCAGACCCGTACCGGTGGACTGGATCATCTTGTTTTCCTTGCTGGCGGTCATCACAGTGTGGGAGTGGCCATCAATGAAGAAGTCCACGCCGGGCACATTCTGCATGAAATCAATGGAGCGATTGGGGGCGGAGGAATCGTCCACGCCCAGATGACCCAGAGCGATCACGATGTCGCTCTTGCCTTCTTCGCGGGCGATCTTGATGCCGGCCTTAGCTGCGTCATACAGCTTTTCGCCCTGCAGGAAGTTAATGCCCTTCATCAGCGCGGGGTTGGCTTTGGTCATAGTTTCGGGAGTAGCCACGCCAAAGATGGTCAGATTGAACAGGGTGTTGCCATTATTGTCCGTAATAGGAGCAGTAGCGTCGGGATTGTAGATGGGGTCGCCCTTGTCATCCACCAAGTTGATGCAGCTCACCATGAATTGAGCCTTGCCGGGAGCCATGTTCGTCTTCAGCTGGGGGAAACCATAGTCAAACTCGTGGTTACCCAAAGTGACAATGTCGTAGCCCACCGCATTCATCATTTCAACGGCGGTAGCGCCCTTGCTCAGGCTCACATAGGGAGAGCCCTGGCTGAAGTCGCCCGCGTCCACCAAGACCACCGTGGTAGCGCCCTTGGCGTAGCACTCATCTCTCAGAGCGGCCACCTTGGCGTACTTGTCGATGGCGCCATGGACATCGTTGGTGTGCAGGACAACAGTCTTGCCGTTCAGGGATTCGGGGAGAGTAAAGCCGGTCTTCTCCTCAGCCCACGCCGTGGACACCAGCAGTGTCAGGGACATGACCACGGACAGGAGCAATGCTAAAGCTTTTCGCATGGTTCTTTTCCTCCTTTATAATTGGAAGTGTACAAGCACTTC
>OMQS01000171.1 GCA_900313295.1 uncultured Eubacteriales bacterium | reverse complement strand
GACCACGATGTAGCAGGCGATACGCACTTCATTGGGGATGATCTTGCGCAGCAGGGAGATGAAGATGTTGGACAGGGTCAGGATGATGAGCACGCTGACGCCCATCCCAAGGCCGTTGAAAAACGAGGTGGTAATGGCCATGGTGGAGCACATACCAAGCACCTGCACCAGAACAGGGTTCTGCGTGATCAGGCCCTCTTTCAGTTGTTTACCGAAATTCATAATTCTGCTCCTCCTTTCTTAGCCCAAGGCGTCCACGACAGCCAGAGCGGCATTTGCGCCGGCGGTGATGCCCCTGGTAGAAACAGTGGCGCCGGAGATGGCGGTGATGTTGCTGCCGACGATCAGGCTGCCGGCACCGCTCTTGTGTTTGAACTGATCCAGCACAGGCTCGCCGGCAGCATTGAGCTCGTTGCCCACGACCTTGGTGCCGATGCCGGAGGTTTCGGAATGGCTGACCACGGAGATACCGGTGATGGCCTTATCGGCGTCCACGCCAACCATCATGACGATGGCGCCCTGAGAACCGGAGGCGGAGATCTTCATCACATAGCCGGCAGCCGCGCCGTCCAGAGTGACGGGATACAGCTCCACGAGCTTGCCGCCTTTATCGGAGGCGGCGGTGATGGCGGCCTCGCTCAGCTCCATCTTGTCGCCGAACTCACTGCCCTCGGGGGCAACGGCGCTCATGGCGACGCGGGTGTTCTCGGCGTCGATGGCGGCGATCTTGTCCTTGGTGATGCTGTTGACGAAGCCCAGCAGGGCGGCGACCACCAGAGAGATAGCCGTCAGCGTACCGGCGACTTTCAGAATAAACTTACCGGAGATTTTCATTACTTCGTCGCCTCCTTCTTTTCTTTCTTCAGCGCACCGTAGATGGTGGGACGAATGTACTTATCCAGCAGCCAGGTGGTGCAGTTCATGATCATGATGGAGTAGCACACGCCCTCGGGATAGGAACCGAAGCGGCGGATGAACACCGTCAGCAAACCGCAGCCGATGCCGAAGATGGCCTGACCCAGCTTGGTGACGGGAGAGGTTGCATAGTCGGTGGCCATGAAGATGGCGCCCAGCATCAGACCGCCGCCGAAGACGTTATACGCCATATACTCCACGGCGCTGACGCCGGCGGGAGCGGAGATGAGGCAGATTACAGCCACGGTGGCGATGTAGGCCACGGGGATCTGCCAGGAGATGACCTTGCGCAGCAGCAGGTAGATGCCGCCCAGCAGGAGCATCAGGGCGGAAACCTCGCCCAGGCAGCCGCCGACGCGGCCGATGAACATATCGCCCAGAGAATAGGTATTGGTCAGAGTTTCCCAGCCGGCGGCGTCCACGCCCTTCATCATGGCAAGGGGAGTAGCGGCAGTGGTGATGTCGGCGTTGCTGCCGATGACGGCGGCCTTCTCGCCCACCTTGACCCAGTTACCTGCCATAACGCTGGCATAGCTGGCCACCAGAATGGCACGGCCGGCCAGAGCGGGGTTGAGGAAGTTGCAGCCGATGCCGCCATAGAGCTGCTTGACCAGCACGATGGAGAAAAATGCGCCGATGATGATCATCCAGTAGGGGATCTGCACGGGGCACACGAAAGCCAGCAGGATACCGGTGACGACTGCGGACAGGTCGCCGATGGAGCTGGACTTCTTCATGACCTTGCGGTACAGCCACTCCCAGACCACGCAGGACGCCACGGACACCAGCGTCACCGTGAGGGCGCGCCAACCGAACACATACACACCCATGACCAGAGCGGGCATGAGGGCGATGATCACATCCAGCATGATGGAACGGGTGTCCTCATTGGTGCGGATATGGGGAGAGGAGGATGCGATCAGCTTCAAGCTTTTATAATCTGTCATTGCTTACGCCTCCTTCTTCTCTTCGGCTGCCTTCTTCTCGGCCTCGGCCTTTGCCTTGGCAGCCATTCTTGCATTGTTGACCTTCTGCTTGCCCAGACGGAACATGTGGGTCAGGGGCAGACGGGCGGGGCAGGTGTAGGCGCAGGCGCCGCACTCGATGCAGTCCATGCCGTGCAGCACGTTCTGCCAGGTGTCCACATCGCCCTTTTCCAGATACTTATACATGAAGACAGGCTCCAGACGCATGGGGCAAACGCCCACGCACTTGCCGCAGCGGATGCACTGAGGCTCGGCCACGTACTTCTCCTCGTCGCCGGCGAAGGCCAGCATGGCGCCGGTGCCCTTGCCCACGGTGACGTCCAGATCGTACTGCGCCAGACCCATCATCGGGCCGCCCATGATGAGCTTGTAGGTGTCTTCCTTCAAGCCGCCGCAGGCGTCAAACAGGTCGGTAATGGGGGTGCCGATGGGGCACTCGATGTTCTTCGGCTCGATGACGCCGGAGCCGGAGACGGTGACGATCTTGCTCACCACGGGCATACCGGTGTAGACGGCCTTATAGATGGAACAGGTGGTGTTCAGGTTGAAAATGCAGCAGCCGGCGTCAGCGGGGAGCTTGCCGGAGGGAACCTGCCGGCCGGAGATGGCCTGGCAGAGCTGCTTTTCAGCGCCCTGGGGGTAGCGTGTGTGCAGAACCTCCACCACCACGGGAGCCTTCAGCTCGGCGATGGTCTGATTGAGCACATCCGCCGCGTTCTGCTTGTTGGCCTCGATGCCGATGTAGACCTTGTCCACGCCGAAGCACTTGGCCAGCAGCGTGGCGCCCTTCACGACCTGCTCAGGCCGCTCCAGCATGGTGCGGTGGTCGCCGGTGATGTAAGGCTCGCACTCGGCGGCATTGATGAGAACATAGTCCACCTTGCCGAGACCGGAGCTGATCTTCACATGGGTGGGGAAAGTCGCGCCGCCCTGACCCACGATGCCGGCGTTCTTCACGATCTCCACCAGCTGCTCGGGCGTCAGATTGTCGGGATCCTCCACGGGATGGATGTCCGGACACACGGTGTTCTGCTTGTCGTTCTCGATGACCACGCTCATCATGGTGCCGCCCATGGAGAAGGGGCGGGGCTCCACGGCCTTGACAGTGCCGGAAACGCTGGCATGAATGGGTGCGGAAACGAAACCGCCGGGCTCGCCGATCAGCTGGCCCACAGTCACCTTGTCGCCCACGGAAACCACGGGCTTGCAAGGCGCACCGATGTGCATAGACATGGGAATGACCACCTCAGCCGGCGCTGCCAGCTGCTCGATGGCCTTTTCATTGGTCGCGGCCTTCATGTCGTTGGGATGAACGCCGCCAAAGAAAGCTTGTGCCATTGTCTTTCACCTCATCTTACTTCACGGGCAGCCCTATGCTACCCCATACTGAAGATAATATTACAACAAATCCGGCTCTTTGTCCACCCCTATCCTGTGGGATTTGCGGCAAATTTTGACAAATTGTGAATAAAAATGTCGCAAAGAAGCCTCGCCTTGCTCTCCGTTGGGGCGACGGGCGCTCATTCCCCTTGTTTTTTGCCGGCAGATGTGGTAAATATATAATACATATTATATTGTAAAGGGCGATCAAACTATGCTGAATCGAATAGAACTGAAACAGGGAGCCAAGGCCATCACCCGCTCGGCCAGCGTGTCGGCCTACAGGTTCACGTTTATTTATCTACTGGTGGTGGCGGTGCTGAACAGCGCGGACAACTACATGCGCCTGACGGATTCGCTGGTGGTGTATATGGGCGGGCAGTTCGTCAACATCGGCGCGTACCTCCCCTTCACCCACGCCCCCTTCCCCACCGCGGCGGTGGTGTTCGTGGGGGTGCTGGTGTGGCTGCTGGGTAGCGTGCTGCAGGCCGGATGGGTGCTGTACCATCAGGGGGTGCGGCGGGGCGAAGAGATGCCCTACTCCACCTTGTTCGACGGCTTCGGCTTCACGGGGAAGATCATTCTGCTGAATCTGGTGACGGGGCTGTTCGTCTTTCTGTGGTCGCTGCTGCTGGTGATCCCGGGCATCATCGCCATCTATCGCTACCGGTTCGCCCTGTATAACCT
>OMQS01000182.1 GCA_900313295.1 uncultured Eubacteriales bacterium | reverse complement strand
CCGTCCACCCGTATGTCCGCCGCAGTCGGCTCCAGCTTCTGCTCCGGCGAGGCGGCGGGCGCTCCGTCCAGCGTAACGCGCCCCTGCCGCACCAGCTCCTTCACCTCACGGCGGGACCAGCGCCCCGTGCCGGCCAGTATTTTGTCCAGTCGTTCCATATCTTCTCTCCCGTGCATATCCGTCCACACCGGCGCATAGGCTTTTCCGAGGTGATCGTATGCGTATTGTCCATTTGTCCCGACGCAGGCTGCTGCCGGCGCTTCTTCTGCTGCTGGCCGCTCTGGCTGCGGCGCTGTTTTTCGCGCTGAAAAAGCAAAGCGCCCCCCAAACGATCTATGCCGACGGAGCCGCCGGCTGCGCCGCCTACCTGCAAAAGCTGGGCTGGGAAGTGGACCCGGAGCCTGTCGAGACCCTGCAGCTGCGCCTGCCGGACGATCTGGCCGAGCGCTTCGCCGACTACACCGCCCTGCAAAACGCGCAGGGTCTGCCCTTTGCCTCCTGCGGCGGCCAGACCGTCTGCCGCTACACCTTCCGCCTCACCAATTACCCCGGCGGCCGCACAGACGCCCAGGCCAATCTCCTCCTCAGCGGCACCGCCGTCATCGCCGGCGACGTAATGCTTCTGGGTGAGGACGGCGGCCAGTTCCCTTTGGCCTATCCGAAATAAAGCCCCTGCCGTCTGCCCCGCCGGATCAAGTTTTAACAATATTATGAATTATAGCAGATCCGTCAAAGGCTCTCCCCGATCTCCGCCGTGATTTTTTTGAGAATATCCACGAACTGCGCCCCCTGCTCCGTCAGGGGGATGCCCCGCAGCTTCACATAGCCCAGCCGCATGTCCCCCACTTGCTCGCACAGGGGGATGGACACCAGCCGCTCGTCGCCGTAGCCTTCGGGCAGCACGCCGCTGCCGGTGGACACGCAGTCCGTGTGGGCGATGACGTTGTAGGCCGTGGCGCGGTCGTTGATATACACCACGCGGTCAAAATCTGCGCCGGAGCCGACCACCGCCTCCTCGGCGTAGTTGAGGTTGCTCTCCCGCTGGGTGAACACCACGCTGGGGTAGGCGCGCAGCTGCTCGGGGGTCACGGCCGCGCACTGCGCCAGCGGATGCCCCCGCCGCAGAAACACATGGGGACGGATGCGCACCAGGCCGAAAAACTCCAGATTGCGCCCGTCCAGTATGCGCCGGATGAAGCTCTCCGTCATGTCCGTCACAAACAGCACCCCCAGGTCGCTCTGCTGGCCGGCCACCTCCTCAATGACGCTGCTCATGTCCGTTTCCTTCAGGCTCACCTCGATGCGCGGCTCATCCAGCAGGTGGAGAAACTCCACAAAAGCCTTGGCGCAGAAGGGATAGCGCTGGGTGCTGATGGCCAGCCTCGCCCGATTTTCCACCCGCCGTTCGCTGTAATAATTCTGTATCTTGCGGCTGCGCTCCACCAGCGGCGCCACCTGCGCCAGCAGCTCCCGCCCGTCCTCCGTCAGGGCGATGCCCCGATTGCTGCGGTGAAAAATGCGGATGCCCAGCTCCTCCTCCAGCTCCCGAATGGCCGCCGACACGGCGGACTGGGACACAAAGAGATTCTGCGCCGCCTTGTTCATGGAGCCGCAGCGGTATATCTCCACCAGATAGTTCATTTGCAGCAATGTCACGGAGCACCTCTCCTTTTCTATTTATGCATAAAACTCTCTTTGCCGGAAAAGCCCCCTGTCTTTCCGGCAGTTCAAAAAGGGCGGCGCAGAGCGCCGCCCTTTTTCACTTGGAAAAATTACTCCTCCGGCCAACCCATGGGCGCGCCGCACTCGGGGCAGTACTTGCCGCTGGACGCCACGCCGCACACGGGGCACACCTTCTCCGCCGGCTCCTCGTCCACGATCGGCTCGTCCTTCTGGGGCTTGGAGGCCTCCAGCTCGGCGATCTTGGCCTTGGAGGCGTTCACGGCCTCCACCACGTCCTTCACCGCCTCGGGAATCTCCTGTGCGTACTCGGCCACGAACCACTCGCCGATGGCCTTGTAGTTCTTGTCCAGCTCCCGCTGCTCCATCATGATGGCCATGTTGATCTTGGCGGTGCTGACCACGGTCTTCGCTTTCTCGCTGGCCGCGCCGGCCAGATCCTTTGCCTTATCCGCTGCTACGCCGGCGTAAGCCTGCGCCTTCTTGCCCAGTTCATCGAAAAATTCCATAGTAAGTATCTCCTTTCAAATTATATGTAATTTGCCTTATTATACAAAATTTTATAGCCTTTTGCAAGGAAAAATGTGTCGTGCGGCCGTCAATGCTCGATCCAGTCCGCCGCGCGGCTCACAGCCCGCTTCCAAAGGCGGTACTCCTCGTCGCACTCGCTCTGCACCCGTCGGGGTCGGAACACCCGATCGCTGCGCCGCAAAGCCCGAAGCTCCTCGCGGCTTTTCCACAGGCCGCAGGCAAGCCCCGCCAGCGCCGCCGCGCCGAAGGCCGTGGTTTCCACCATGGCCGGCCGATCCACGGGGATGCGCAAGCTGTCTGCCTGCATCTGCATGAGCAGATCGCTGACGCTGGCGCCGCCGTCCACCCGCAGGCAGGCGATGTCGCAGCCGGCGTCCTGCCGCATGGCCAGCATCAGATCCGTCACCTGGTAGGCGATGCACTCCAGCACCGCTCGCGCGATGTGCGCCCGTCCCGTGCCGCGGGTAAGACCCAGAATGGCGCCTCTGGCGTACATATCCCAGTACGGCGCCCCCAGCCCAGTGAAGGCCGGCACCATCACCACGCCGCCGGAGGACGGCACCGTAGCCGCCAGCTCGCTAATCTCCGCCGCAGAGGAGATGATCTTCATCTCGTCTCGCAGCCACTGGATGGTGCTGCCGCCGTTGAAGACGCTGCCCTCCAGAGCATAGTTCGTCTCGCCGTCCACCTGCCAGGCCACGCTGGTCACCAGTCCCGCCCGACTGCGCACGGGGTTGCCGCCCACGTTCATCAGCGTGAAGCATCCCGTGCCGTAGGTGTTCTTGGCCTCGCCGGGGGCAAAGCAGCCCTGCCCGAACAGCGCCGCCTGCTGGTCGCCTGCCGCGCCGCATACCGGCACTCCTGCCACCTTTTCAAAGCCCGGGATATTCGGCCGCACCGTGCCGTACACCTCGCTGTTGGACACCGGCCTCGGCAAAACGGACATGGGGATGTGCAGAATGCCGCACAGCTCCTCGTCCCACCGCAGCTTATGTATGTCAAAAAGCATGGTGCGGGAGGCGTTGGAGTAGTCTGTGACGTGCTCGCCCGTGAGCTTCCAGATGAGGTAGCTCTCCACCGTGCCGAACAGCAGCTCGCCCCGCTCCGCTCTTTCCCGTGCATGGGGGACGTTATCCAGGATCCAGCAAATTTTCGTGGCGGAAAAATAGGCATCCAGCAGCAGGCCGGTGGTGGCTTGAATGCGCTCCGTCAGCCCCCGCCGCTTCAGCTCCTCGCACAGCTCCGCCGTGCGGCGGCACTGCCACACGATGGCGTTATACACCGGCTCACCGGTATTTTTGTCCCAGAGAAGGGTGGTCTCCCGCTGGTTGGTGACGCCGATGCCCAGCACCTGCCCCGCCTCCACGCCGCGCAGCGCATCCGCCGCCGCCCGACTCTCCGAGCCCCAGATGTCCTTGGGGTCGTGCTCCACCCATCCGGCCTCGGGATAGATCTGCGGAAATCCGTACTGCCCCACCGAGGCGATCTGCCCCTCGCGGTCAAACAGGATCGCCCGCGAGCTGGTCGTCCCCTGATCCAGCGCCAAAATATACTGCTGCATCGACCTCTCCCCTTTTCTTTTTCGCTCCGGCGTGGTATACTGCCGGTAACGGGATAGTTTCCTCCGCCTGCAGGGGGCTGCATAGCGCCGTCCCTGCCGGCCGATACTGCAAGTATACCACGGAAGGAGCGCAGATTCTATGACAAATTGTGAAAATTTCCGTTTTCTCTCCTCCGACGGGAAGACCCAGCTCCACGCCTGCCTCTGGATCCCTGACGAAAAGATCAAATTTCGGGGCGTTCTGCAAATAGCCCACGGCGTGGCGGAGCACATCGGGCGGTATGACGATTTTGCCCGCTATCTCAACCAGCAGGGCATCGTTGTGGCCGGCCACGACCATCTGGGGCACGGTCAGTCCCTGCCTGAGGGCGGCATCCCCGTGTATTTCGGTGAGGAAAACGGCTGGACGCACGCTGTGGACGACATCCACGGACTCCATGAAATCCTCGCCAAGCGCTTTAAGCGCCTGCCCCACCTCATCATGGGTCACAGCATGGGCTCGTTCCTCACCCGCACCTACCT
>OMQS01000172.1 GCA_900313295.1 uncultured Eubacteriales bacterium | reverse complement strand
TCCTCTGTGCCGTGGTTTTTTTCGATGATCTGATGCGCTATCCTCTTGAGGATCCGTTCGATATCCTCGGGATGGAGCAACGTCGATTTGTATTCCATAACTTCCCTCGTATATGAAAAATGCCCTGTCCGATGCGGACAAGGCAGAATACACGTATCGAAATAGTCATCAGAACCTTGTCGGCATCACGGTACCGACTTAAAAGCACTTTATTGATTGCTATGATACACCTTTTCACAGGGACTATACTTGCGTATCAGAATTAAAGCGGAAAAATACGAAAAAATCGTGATTCTGACCAACCTCCCCCGCCGATTCCCCGATCCGCTTGACAATACCGACGTAATTTTGTAATATAAGTAATGTTGAAATTATCATGTCATTGAGAAAATGACATTTTGGAGGCTGACATGAAAAACACCGAAAAAACCATGGAAAGAATCGTCGCCCTGTGTAAAGGCAGAGGCTTTGTATATCCCGGCTCCGAGATCTACGGCGGCCTTGCCAACACCTGGGACTACGGCCCTCTGGGCGCGCTGCTCAAGGCGAACATCAAGGCTGCATGGCTCAAGAAATTCGTCCAGGAAAACAAGTACAACGTCGGGCTGGATTCCGCGATCCTGATGAATCCCCAGACATGGATCGCGTCGGGACACCTCGGCGGTTTCTCCGATCCCTTGATGGATTGCAAAGAGTGCAAGACCCGCCACCGCGCCGATAACCTGATCGAGGATTTCGACGGCACCAACGTCGCCGGCTGGTCAAACGATCAGATGATGGACTATATCCGCGACAAGGGCATCACCTGCCCCAACTGCGGCAAATCTAATTTCACCGACATCCGCCAGTTCAACCTGATGTTCAAGACCTTCCAGGGCGTCACCGAGGACACCAAAGCAGAGCTGTATCTGCGTCCCGAGACCGCCCAGGGCATCTTCGTCAACTTTGCGAACATCCAGCGCACCACCCGCAAGAAGGTTCCCTTCGGCGTCGCGCAGGTCGGCAAATCCTTCCGCAACGAGATCACCCCGGGCAACTTCATCTTCCGTGTCCGCGAGTTTGAGCAGATGGAGCTGGAGTTCTTCTGCAAGCCCGGCACCGACCTGGAGTGGTTCAACTACTGGCGCACCTTCTGCCACAACTGGCTGCTGGGCATCGGGCTGAAGGACGAGAACCTGCGCCTGCGTGACCACGACCCCGAGGAGCTGTGCTTCTACTCCAAGGCCACCACGGACTTTGAGTTCCTCTTCCCCTTCGGCTGGGGCGAGCTGTGGGGCGTGGCCGACCGCACGGACTACGACCTCACCCAGCACCAGAACACCTCCGGCAAGGATCTCACCTACTTTGACCCCGAAACCAACCAGCGCTACATCCCCTATGTGGTGGAGCCGTCCCTGGGCGTGGAGCGCAGCGTGCTGGCCGTGCTGTGCGATGCCTACGACGAGGAAGTGGTGGACGAGAGCAAGAACGACGTGCGCGTGGTGCTGCACCTGCACCCGACGCTGGCGCCCTACAAGGCCGCCATCCTGCCCCTGAGCAAGAAGCTCTCCGAGCCGGCCATGAAGATCTACGAGGAGCTGGCCAAGGAGTGGATGATCGACTTCGACGAGACCGGCTCCATCGGCAAGCGCTACCGCCGCGAGGACGAGATCGGCACCCCCTTCTGCATCACCGTGGACTTTGACACCGTGGGCGACTCCGAGAAGGCCGGCGACAACTGCGTCACCGTCCGCGAGCGCGACAGCATGGAGCAGGTGCGCATCCCCATCAGCGAGCTGAAGGCGTATCTGGCCGAGAAGCTGGCGTACTAAGAGTTTGCCATGAAAATGAAAAAACAGCTGGCCATAGGCACCGTCCTGCTGGCCGCCACCACCACCGCCTGCGTGAAGCTGGCCAAGTGGGCAGGCAAGAAGATCGAGCAGCGGGAAAAGAAAAAGAAGTAATATTTATAGCATTTATAGCACAGAGGGACAGGCGATGCGGCCTGTCCCTCGTGTATTTTTGCCGGAAAACGGACTGAATTCAGTCCGTTTTTTGCCATTTTTCACCCCGCCTGCCGCGCCTTGGGGATGCGGATGGTGAGCAAAATTTCGTCCTCCGTGTCCTGGCGGGCGCAGCCGGCGTTGACCCCCGCCGAGCGCATGAGGGTCAGGGAGCGATCCAAACTGTTGAGAAACAGCCGCACGTCCTTGAGGATGAAGGTGGGACGGCGGCGCGGCGGCGTGGTCTGAATCTCCCGCAGCAGCGACTCTATGTATTCCTCCGTCTGCGCCACGTTCATGCGGCGGGCGATGATGGTCTTGGCCGCAGCGAGCTGCTCCTCCTCATCCGTCAGTCGCAGCAGCGCCCGAGCGTGCCGCTCCGAAAGCTCCCCCTCCCGCAGCAGCGCCACCACCGACTCCGGCAGCCGCAGCAGGCGCAGCTTGTTTGCCACGGCAGACTGCGACTTCCCCAGCCGCCGCGCCGCCTCCTCCTGGCTCAGCCCCCACCGCTGCACCAGCTGGGCGATGGCCGCCGCCTCCTCCATGTAGTTCAGATCCCGCCGCTGGAGATTCTCCATCAGCGCCAGCAGCGCCGAGTCCTCCTCCCCCACCTGCGCAATAAGGCACGGCAACTCCCGCAGGCCGGCGAGCTTCGCCGCCCGAAAACGCCGCTCTCCGGCCACCAGCTCGTAGTCCCGTCCACGGGTGCGCACCGTGGCGGGCTGCAAAATCCCATATTGGCGGATGCTGGCCGCCAGCTCCTGCAGACCCTCGGGGTCAAAATCACGGCGGGGCTGGTGGGGGTTGGGTACGATGCGCTCCAGCGGGATATACTGCACCCTGCTGGAAAGAAAATCGCTTTTCAGAATATTTTTCACGCAAAACGCCTCCTTTTCCCCAAATATAACAGGCAGACGGGAAAAAAACGCGGGAAATTCGTCGGGAAATCATAAAAATGTTTGCGCGGGAAAACGGGTCGTCGGGGACGC
>OMQS01000174.1 GCA_900313295.1 uncultured Eubacteriales bacterium | reverse complement strand
TCCTCTGCCGCATCCGGCGGCGTTTCCTCCGGCGCGTCCAGCGGCTGCGCCGCGGCCTCCGGCGGGACAGGCGCCGTGGTAACGGCGGCCTTCTTCAGCTCCTTGCGCTTTCTGATGTTCACCAGCATCATCCGGATCACCAGCGAGAAAGCGGACAGATACACGATAACGGCAATGATAACGTCGGTGATATACTCATTATAGGCCGTGAGGTTGGTCAACTGCATGCCCACGATGTCCAGCATAGCCATGAAGATACCGGCGAAAATGACGCCGATGGGGTTGTTGATGGCCAGCAGCGCCACGGGGATGCCGTTAAAGCCCACCGCCGGCAGGGACTGATACGTCGTCCAGTAGAACTCCGTGTTGCCGGAGAGCCAGTACAGCGCTGCGCCGGTTCCGGCCAGAGCGCCCGCAATGGCCATGGACAGCACGATGTTCCGCTTGTCGGGGATGCCGGCATAGCGGGCGGCGTGGCGGTTGCTGCCGCAGGCCTTGAGCTGGTAGCCGAAGGTGGTCTTCTGCATGATGATATACACCACGATCGCCAGCAGGATCGCCAGCAGAATGCCGGCGTTGATCTGCGAGCCGGGGAACAGCTTGTCCAGCCCCAGCTTCGGGGTGGCCACGCCGTTATAAGTCGTCTTGTAAATATAGCCGGACTTGGTGTTTTCCACCATGTTCTTAAAGTTGCTGATGTCAAACATCCACGTCACAAGGTTGGCGGCGATCCAGTTGGTCATGATGCACGCCAGCACCTCGTTGATGTTCAGCAGCGCCTTCAGCAGGCCGGGGATAGCGCCCCACAGTGCGCCCGCCAGCATACCGCCCAGCAGCGCCAGCACCCAGATGACGCCTGCGGGAACGGAGGAAGACGGGATGCCGAGTGCAATGCACAGGGAGGCCAGCGTACCCATCAGGTACTGACCCGGTGCGCCGATGTTGAACAGACCCGTCTTGAAAGCCACGGCCACGGAAAGACCGGTCATGATAAGCGGGGTGGCACGGAACAGCATGTTGCCGATATTCTGCGCGTTAAAGCCCCAGGTCAGCGAACCGGCTGCGTCACGGCCGGTGCTGAGGATGCCGGCAAAGATGAGGCGAATGCCGTCCCAAACGCTGCCGCTGGTGATCTTCGGCTCCACCAGACCCACGATGAGCACCACAATGCCGCCCACCAGCAGGCCGACCACAATGGAGATCAGCGAGGACAGCAGCTTGTTGAAGCCGTCGCTGCGGCCCAGAGTCTGCAATTTCAGCTTCATGCCTGCTCACCTTCCTTCCCCATACGCTTTGCGCCGGCCATGTAAAGACCCAGCTCCTGCACGGTGATCTCCTTCGGATCAAATTCGCCCACGATCTCACCCTCGTACAGCACGAGGATCCGATCGGACAGACTCATAACTTCTTCCAGCTCCAGCGACACCAGCAGCACGGCCTTTCCTTCGTCCCGCTGCGCCACAAGCTGGCTGTGGATGTATTCAATGGCGCCCACGTCCAGTCCGCGGGTGGGCTGCACCGCCACGATCAGCGGCTTTTCCCGATCCAGCTCGCGGGCGATGATAGCCTTCTGCTGGTTGCCGCCGGACATGCTGCGGGCAATGGTCACAGGCCCCTGACCGCTGCGCACGTCGAACCGCTCGATAAGGTTCTCGGCGTACGCCCGCACAGCGTCACGCTTGATGAACCCCGCGTGCTGGAACTGCGGCTCCCGGAAACGCTGCAGCACCAGATTGTCCTCCAGCGTGAAGTCCAAGATCAGGCCGTGCTTGTGCCGGTCTTCGGGAATGTGGCTCATATTTGTGCTCCGCTGGTGAATGGAGCAATGGGAAATATCATGGCTGCACAGGGTGATCTTGCCCGTAGACTTGTCAAGCCCCGTCAGCCCGTGGATCAGCTCCGTCTGGCCGTTGCCGTCGATACCGGCGATGCACACGATCTCGCCTGCACGCACGCTGAAATTCACATGATTCACGGCATTGCGCTTGTGGGTGTGGGAGGCCACGCACATGTCCTCCACCCGCAGGATCTCCTCTTTGGGCTGGGCAGGCGTTTTCTTCACCTCCAGCTGCACCGGACGACCCACCATCATGTTCGACAGCTCCTGCTTGTTGGTGTCGGCGGTGTTCACGGTGCCGATGTAGCGCCCCTTGCGCAGCACGGTGACTCGGTCGGACACCTCCATGATCTCGTTGAGCTTATGGGAAATGAACAAAATGGATTTGCCCTCTGCCGCCAGATTCTTCATGATCTGCATAAGCTCCTCGATCTCCTGCGGCGTCAGCACCGCAGTAGGCTCGTCGAAAATGAGGATCTCGTTGTCGCGGTACAGCATCTTCAGGATCTCCACGCGCTGCTGCATACCCACGGTGATGTTCTCCACCAGCGCGTCCACGTCCACCTTCAGTCCGTACCGCTCCGACAGCTCCTCCACCTTTTTGCGGGCTTCCTTTTTCTGCACGAAGCCCAGCTTGGTGGTCTCCGCCCCCAAAATGATATTATCCAGTACCGTGAATACCTCCACCAGCTGGAAATGCTGGTGTACCATTCCGATTCCCAGGGCGGTCGCCACATTCGGGTCGGTGATATTGACCTTTTCGCCGTTTTTGCGAATTTCGCCCGCCTCGGGCTGATACAAACCGAACAGCACGCTCATCAGCGTGGATTTGCCGGCGCCGTTTTCGCCCAACAGAGCGTGGATCTCGCCCTTGCGGAGCTGCAGCGTGATGTCGTCGTTGGCCTTGATGCCTGGGAACTCCTTGGTGATGTGAAGCATTTCGATCACATACTGGGGAGCATTGTCCATGCCGCCACCTACTTTCCTTAGTTTTCTCTTCCCCCGTATAAAACGCAGAAATAATATAGATATTATACAGTACACTGCGGCCGATTGCAAGTCTTGTGTCGTGTTTTTACAAAAAAATGCCGCAAGCATCTTTCCAATTTGTGCAAAAAAAGAAGGGCTTTCGCCCTTCTTTTTTATGTAATCCTATGAATCCCTAAATTACTTCACTTCGTTCAGGGTCAGATTGTCGGTGCTGGCCAGCTTGGTGTAGTCGTCGTCCACGACCAGCTTGCCGTCGGCCATATCCTTCAGCATGGCCTTGTACTCGTCAACAGTCCAGCCCTTCAGGGACCAGGTATCGGTGGGCAGACCCACAGCGTTGTCCTTGGCGCCCAGGGAGGTAACAGTACCGCCGATGGAAGCGAACTCATTGGCATAGAACTTGGTCAGCGCCCACTGCACGGAGTCAGCCAGACCCTTCATAGCGGAGGTGATAACGGTGTCGGACTCGAAGCTCTGGTCCACGTCCACGCCGATGACCTTGCCGTCATTGGCGCCGGCAGCAGCAGCGACGGAAGCGAACATAGAACCACCGCAGGAGAAGATGACCTCAGTGCCGTTCTCATACCAGCCGTTGGCCATGGTCTGCAGCTCGGGGGAAGCCTGGAAAGAACCGCCGTACAGCCAGGAGTAGTTCATCTCGACAGTCTTGTTCAGCTCCTTGGCAGCAGCGCTGGCGCCCTGCACGTAGCCGTAGCCGTAACGGCAGCAGGCGGGGTTGTTGCCGCCGCCACCGCCGGTGAAGCCCAGCTTGGTGTAGCCTTCCTTAACGGCAGCATAGCCGGCCAGATAGCCGCACTGCTGCTCCTGGAAAGCGATACCGGCAACGTTCTTCAGAGCGGGGGAACCTTCCACACCGGCCTCTTCGCTGACGGGATAACCATCCACAAACACGAAGGACACGTTGGGATAAGCCTTAGCGGCCATGCGCAGGCCGTTCTCCTGCATGAAGCCGGCGCAGATAACGATCTTGGCACCGTTTTCGCAGGCAGCCTTCATGGCATCGAAGCGGTCGTCATCGGTGGCCTGATCGCCGTTGGCGGGCTGATAATACTTGTAGCTGAGGTTGTTGGCGTTGGCATACAGCTTCACGCCGTCGTAAGTGCCCTGGTTGAAGGACTTATCCTTCAGAGCGCCCACGTCGGTGACGAAAGCGATCTCATACTTACCGTCAGCAGAGGTCATTTCGTCCTTGATGTCGTCGGCCTTAACGACCTTGTTGTCGTCAGGATCCTTGTTGTCGTCCTTCTTGCCGCAGGCGAACAGGGACAGCGCCATGACAAGAGCCAGGAGCAGAGCAAGAAACTTTTTCATGTCTAATCTACCTTTCTACATTTTTTCCGCCCCGAAGGACGGCTTATTTGTATGGCTTTCCTTCCATACATATCGGTATTCTACCAGTTTATCTCCGAAAAAGCAAGTCCCAATTTACAATTTGGCCGCAAAAACGCAGCCCCTAATGTGTGCAAGGTGCACAAGGGGCTGCGTTTTGTAGCCTATCGGTTTACTTGTTCGCCATTTTCACGGCCACTTCCAGCGCAATCTTCATCATGTTGGTGAAGGTGGTCTGGCGGTCGTCGGCGGACAGCTCCGTGCCGTTGACCAGATTGTCGGAAATGGAGCAGATGGCCAGTGCGCGCTTGCCGGTGTAGGCGGCGGTGCAGTAGAGCGCGGCGGCCTCCATCTCCACGGCCATCACGCCCATCTTGCCGAAGCGCATGTTCCGCTGCGCCGCGTCATAGAAGGTGTCGGAGGAGTAGAGATTGCCCACGGGCATCTTCACGCCCAGCTCTTTGGCCGACTCCACGGCGGCCATCAGCAGTTCAAAGTCGCAGATGGGGGCGTAGGTGCCGCCCAGGTCATACTGGTCGGCAAAGTTGGAGTTGGTGCAGGCGCCCTGACCGGCCATCACGCTGCCCAGCTCCATATCCGCCCGCATGGCGCCGGCGGAGCCTACCCGAATGATGTTCTCCACATCATACTGAGTATAAAGCTCATAAGAGTAGATGCCGATGGAGGGCATACCCATGCCGCTGGCCATCACAGACACCGGCACGCCCTTGTAGGTGCCGGTATAGCCCTGCACGCCTCGGACGTTGTTCACAAGCTTCGGCTCGGTGAGAAAATTCTCGGCAATAAACTTCGCCCGCAGGGGATCGCCGGGCATGAGAACAGTCTTTGCGAAATCGCCTTTTTTCGCATTGTTGTGGGGAGTTGCCATATCTATAATCCTCCTTATTTTTCCATGGCCTTCACGGCCTTCACGATGCGGCTGGTGCCCAGACGGTCAGCCCCCAGGGCCACGAAGTCCTCCGCGTCCTGCAAGTTGGCAATGCCGCCGGCGGCCTTGATCTTCACATGGGGCGCCACATTCGCCTTGAACAGCGCCACATCCTCGCGGGTGGCGCCGCCTCCGCCGAAGCCGGTGGAGGTCTTGATATACTCCGCGCCGGACTCGGATACCACACGGCACATCTCCTTTTTCTCCTCGTCCGTGAGCAGGCAGGTCTCGATGATGACCTTCAGGAGCTTGCCGCCGCAGGCCGCCTTCACGGCCTTGATCTCCTCCAGCACCTTGTCATACAGCCCGTCCTTCACCCAGCCGATGTTGATGACCATGTCGATCTCGGACGCCCCGTTTTTCACGGCGTCCTCCGTTTCAAAGCACTTGGTGGCCGTGGTGCTGTACCCGTTGGGGAAGCCGATGACGGTGCAGATGGCAATCTTCCCCGCCACATAGTCCGCCGCCTGTTTCACATAGCTGGCCGGAATGCACACGCTGGCGCAGCCGTACTTCACGCCGTCGTCGCAGATGGCGCGGATCTCCTCCCAGGTGGCGCCCTGGCTCAAAAGGGTGTGATCCACCCGCCGGAGAATGTCTTTCACAGTGTCGTTCATGTGCAAATAAATCTCCTTTCGGTCATTATAAATATAGTATATCACAATTTCGTTGCCGCCGCAACCGGATTTACAAGCCGATATACGGGAGCACCAGCGCCACCAGCATCACCACCGCCAGCAGCAGGGCAATGCCCATAGCCACATATCTTGTCCATTTCGGTCTCATGATTTCTCCTCCTCTATGATCCTGCGGATGCTTTTTTCAACCTTCCGTCGGGGCGCCATGATCTCATGGCCGCAGCCCATGCACCGCAGCTTGATGTCCATGCCGATGCGCAGCACCAGCCATTCCTTGCTGCCGCAGGGATGGGTCTTTTTCAGCTCCACCCTGTCGTTCACTTTCAGATCCATGTCACTCTCCTCCGCCCTTTATCAGCTCCCAGTAGTGCTTGGCGGCCTGCTCGGTTTTGTTGTCGGCGTATTCGTAATAGATCTTGTCGCCCATGATTTCCGGCAAGTATCTTTGCTTTACATAGTGCTTGGGATATAGGTGCGGATACTTATATGACTCCGGCTTCCCGCTGCCGGCGCTGTCGGCGTGTACGTTTTTCAGGTGCCTGGGTATATCCCCCATCTGCCCCGCCTCAATGTCCTGCATGGCGGCAATGATGGCGTTGTGGGCGGAGTTGGACTTCGGCGCCGTGGCCAGCAGCACCGCCGCCTCAGCCAGCGGAAGCCTCGCCTCCGGCAATCCCAGCTGCACCGCCGCATCCACGCAAGCCTTTGTGATGGCCATGGCCTGTGGATAGGCGAGGCCGATGTCCTCTGCAGCGATGACCAAAAGCCGCCTGCAAGGCGACAGCAGATCCCCTGCCACCAAAAGCCGTCCCAGATAGTACACCGCCGCATCCGGATCGGAGCCGCGGATGGACTTTTGCAGCGCCGAGAGCAGATCGTAGTGGTCGTCCCCCGCTCGATCATAGCGCATGGCGCTGTGCTGTGCAAGCTGTAAAGCATCTTTCCTTGTCAGCATCAGCTGTCCGTTTTCCGGCCTTGCCGCCTGATACAGCAGCTCCACGGCGTTCACTGCCTTGCGCACATCGCCGCCGCAGCCGGCTGCAATAGCCGCAGGCACATCATCCTCCCAGGAAAGCGGCAGCGCGCTCTGCCCCCGCACGATCTCCAGCGCCCGCACCACCGCCGGCACGGTCTCCTCCGCCGTCAGGGGCTTGAACTCAAACACCGTGCTGCGGGAGAGCAGGGCATTGTATACATAAAAATACGGATTCTCCGTGGTGGAGGCCACCAGCGTAATCTTGCCGTTTTCCATGTATTCCAGCAGGCTCTGCTGCTGCTTTTTGTTGAAGTACTGGATCTCGTCCAGATACAGCAGCGCCCCGTTGGGCGCCAGCATGGTGCCCACGTCCGCCATGATGTCCTTCACATCCTGCAAAGACGCCGTGGTGGCGTTAAGGTGATACAGGGTCTTGTTGGTCTGCTTGGCGATGATACCCGCCACCGTGGTCTTCCCCGTGCCGGAGGGACCGTAGAATATCAAATTTGCAGAGGTGCCGCTCTCAATGATGCGGCGGAGCATGGCGCCCTGCCCCAAAAGATGCTTTTGCCCGGCCACCTCGTCCAGCGTCTGTGGGCGAATGGCATCGGCTAACGGCTGCATACGGCTCCCTCCTTTCGGTTTGGATTTTAATATTGTATCACAGTTTTATGGGAATTGCAATTTTCTTTCGCATCTATTATAATGGCCGCAAGAGGTGATGCGATTTGAAATCTCCCGCTGAAGTGAACGCCATCATTGCCGAGCTGGAGCGCCTGTACCCGTCCGCTCTCTGCTCTCTGGACTATAAAAAGGACTATGAGCTGCTCTTCGCCGTGCGGCTCTCCGCCCAGTGCACCGACGCCCGGGTAAACCTTGTTACGCCGGCGCTTTTTGCCCGTTTTCCCACCCTCGGATCTTTCGCCGAGGCCAGCGAGGAGGAGGTGGGGCAGTATGTCCACTCCTGCGGCTTCTGGCGCGCCAAAGCGCGGGATCTGGTGGCCTGCGCCCAGATGCTTCTCCGCGACTACGGCGGCAAGGTGCCCGGCACCATGGAGGAGCTGCTGCGCCTGCCCGGCGTGGGGCGTAAAACGGCGAATCTCATTCTGGGCGATATATTCGGTCAGGCCGGCTACGTCTGCGACACCCACTGCATCCGCATCACCGGCCGTCTGGGGCTTACCGACGGCAGCAAAGATCCCCTGCAGGTGGAAAAGCAGCTCCGGCTCTGCCTGCCGCCGGAAAAATCCAGCGATTTCTGCCACCGCATGGTGCTCCATGGCCGCGCGGTCTGCACCGCCCGCAGCCCCCGCTGCGAGAGCTGTACCCTTCGCATCCTATGCGACATGGGTCGAACCGCCGTTTGATTTTCATCATATCATTGTTTATTTTTGTAAAAACATACCGTGATCTGAATATGGAAGGAGCGCAAAAACCATGAAAAACAGAGTCATCACCATCAGCCGTGAGTTTGGCAGCGGCGGACGCACCATCGGCCGAAAAGTAGCCGAAAAGCTGGGTATCCCCTGTTATGATTCCGAGCTTATCCGGGAGCTGGAAAAGAGAACAGGCTTTTCAGCGGACTATGTGAAGGAGGCCGGTGAGTATGCCCCCGGCGGTTTCCTCTCCTCCGCCCTCTCCAACCGGATGTTCGGCCCCACCAACGAGGACATTCTCTGGACGCACCAGTATAAGATCATCACCGCTCTGGCCGAAAAAGGCCCCTGCGTCATCGTCGGCCGCTGCGCCGATTACATCCTGCAGGACAAGGCCGACTGCCTGAAGGTCTTCATCCATGCGGATATGCAGTTCCGTGCCGAGCGCATCGTCAAGGTCTACGGTGAGCGGGAGCAGTCCCCCGAGGAGCGTCTGAAGGACAAGGACAAGCGCCGCGCCGCCTACCACCGCTTTTACACCGACATGAAATGGGGTCACGCCCAGAACTACCACATCTGCCTCAACAGCGGCGTCCTCGGCATCGACAAGTGCGTGGACATTCTGGCGCAGCTGTTCTGACCTTCCCCTTGGTACTATTTTCCGCTTCCCGTCATATACTGCCATGAATGAAGCGGAAAGGATGATGCCTTGTGGACATACAGCAGCTACTCAAGCAGGTGAAAAACGATCCCCAGATGGTGCAGCGCATCATGCAGTCGCCGGACGGGCAAAAGCTGATGCAGATGCTCACGCAGTCGGACGGCGGAAGCTCGCTGGATCAGGCGGCCTCCTCGGCCAATAGCGGCAGCACCGCCCAAATGGTGGCCATGCTGAAGAAAGTCATGCAGTCGCCGGAGGGTTCGGCGCTGATAAACCGCTTAGGCAGCCAGATGCAGCAGTAACGAGGGGGTGCAGCCATGTCGGAACTGGAAGACAAGCTCAACTCTCTCCTCTCGGATCCCGCCGGCATGGCGCAGGTGGTACAGCTGGCGCAGCAGCTCTCCGGCTCCATGGGGTCGCAGCCGCCGCAGCCGCCGCCCTCTCCCCCGCCGGAAAGCCCGCCAAACGCAGGCGGCGTAGGCTCTCTGCTGGGCGGGCTTGACATGCAGACCATCGCCCGATTTCTGCCCATGCTGCAGGCTCTGACCGCTGACCAAAGCCATTCCACGCAACTCCTCAACGCCCTCAAGCCCTACTTAAAAGAAGAAAAGCAGGCCAAGGTGGAGCGCGCGGCGCGTCTGGCGCGGCTCATCACCGTCGGCAAGCGCTTCCTCACGGAATGGGAGGGGTGAACGGCATGTATAACCGCTACACGCGCAACGACAGCGGCGTTTATACCCGCATGCCGCAGCCCGATCCGCCTCCCCCTACCGCCGGAAAGCCGCAAAACAGCCCACTCCCCAACCGCCCGCCGCCCAAGCCGGACGCAAACACCCGCCCGCCGTCTGCTCCGCCGCCCATACCGCCCCCCGCTCCCCAGCGTCCGGAGCGCGACATGCTGAATCGGATCCTAGAGAAGCTGCACCTTGGCGATCTGGACGCCGGCGACCTGCTGGTGCTCCTTCTGCTGTTCATGCTGTTTCGGGAAAAGGCCGACGAGGAGCTGCTCATAGCGCTGGGTCTGCTGCTGATATTGTGAAAAAAAATCCCGCCGATCTTTCGGCGGGATTTTTTATGGAACATATACCGAAAATCAGCCTTTCAGGCTTTCGGCAACCGCCACAGCCACGGCCACGGTGGCGCCGACCATGGGGTTATTGCCCATGCCGAGGAAGCCCATCATTTCCACGTGGGCAGGCACGGAGCTGGAGCCGGCGAACTGCGCGTCAGAATGCATACGACCCATAGTGTCGGTCATGCCGTAGGAAGCGGGGCCGGCGGCCATGTTGTCCGGATGCAGGGTGCGGCCGGTGCCGCCGCCGGAGGCCACGGAGAAGTACTTCTTGCCCTGCTCGATGCACTCCTTCTTGTAGGTGCCGGCCACGGGATGCTGGAAGCGAGTGGGGTTGGTGGAGTTGCCGGTGATGGACACGTCCACGCCCTCGTGGTGCATGATGGCCACGCCCTCACGCACGTCGTCAGCACCGTAGCAGCGCACGTCGGCGCGCTCGCCTTCGGAATAGCGCACCTCGCGCACGATCTTCAGCTCGCCGGTGTAGTAGTCGAACTGGGTCTGCACATAGGTGAAGCCGTTGATGCGGCTGATGATCTGGGCGGCGTCCTTGCCCAAGCCGTTGAGGATGACCCGCAGCGGCTCCTTGCGCGCCTTGTTGGCGTTCTTCACGATGCCGATGGCGCCCTCGGCGGCGGCGAAGGACTCGTGGCCGGCCAAGAAAGCGAAGCACTTGCTCTCCTCGCTGAGGAGCATAGCGCCCAGATTGCCGTGCCCCAGACCCACCTTGCGGTCTTCAGCCACGGAGCCGTCGATGCAGAAGGACTGCAGACCCACGCCGATCATCTTGGCGGCCTCGGCGGCGGTCTTCACGCCGGTCTTCAGGGCGATAGCCGCGCCCACGGTGTAGGCCCAGCAGGCGTTTTCAAAGCAGATGGGCTGGATGCCCTTCACGATCTCATAGGGGTCAAAGCCCTTGGCCTGGCAGATCTCGCGGCACTCCTCCACGGAGCCGATGCCGTACTGAGCGAGGACGCCATTGATCTTGTCGATTCTTCTTTCGTAGCTTTCAAACAGTGCCATAATTTCGCCCTCCTCCTTATTCCTGTCTGGGATCGACATACTTGGCGGCGTTGTCGAACTGGCCGTAGTGACCCTTGGCCTTTTCCAGCGCGGTGCCTGCGTCGTCGCCCTTCTTGATGAAGTCCATCATCTTGCCAAGGCTAATGAACTCGTAGCCCACGATCTCGTCATCCTTGTTCAGTGCCACGCGGGTCACATAACCCTCGGCCATCTCCAGATAGCGGGGGCCTTTCTCCTTGGTGGCGAACATGGTGCCCACCTGAGAGCGCAGGCCCTTGCCCAGATCCTCCAGAGAGGCGCCCACCGCCAGACCGTCCTCGGAGAAAGCGGACTGGGTGCGGCCGTAGACGATCTGCAAAAACAGCTCCCGCATGGCGGTGTTGATGGCGTCGCACACCAGATCGGTGTTCAGCGCCTCCAGAATGGTCTTGCCAATGAGAATTTCGGAGGCCATGGCGGCGGAGTGGGTCATGCCGGAGCAGCCGATGGTTTCCACCAGAGCCTCCTCAATGACGCCGTTTTTCACGTTCAACGTCAGCTTGCAGGCGCCCTGCTGAGGAGCGCACCAGCCGATGCCGTGGGTAAAGCCGGAGATGTCGCCGATCTCCTTAGCCTGCACCCACTTCCCCTCCTCAGGGATAGGTGCCGGGCCGTGATAAGCGCCCTTGGCGATGGGGCACATATGCTGTACTTCGCTGGTATAGATCATAATAGCCAAATCCTTTCTATGTGATATGTTTCTGCTGTTCTCAGTTCACTTTGATTATAACAAATATTTTCCTTCTTTGCAAGGAACTATACATGATAAGATCTTGATATGATCTTGCCCTTACTTTGCCACAAACCCTATCTTGCGGTACACCTTGCTCAGGGTCTTCTGCGCCAGATAGGAGGCGTGGTCTGCACCCTCTTTGTAGACGCTCTCTAAGTACGCCTTGTCCTTCATAATGCGCTCGGACTCCTCCCGCAACGGCCGCAGCAGCTCCACCACGGCCTCGCCCACGGCGGGCTTGAAAACGCCGTAGCCCTGTCCGGCAAAGTCCGCCTCCGCCTCGGCCATGGTCTTGCCGGTGGCGGCGCAGTAGATGGTCAGCAGGTTTGAGATGCCCGCCTTGTTCTCGCGGTCGAATTTCACCGCCGTCTCGCAGTCGGTGACGGCGCGCTTGAACTTGCGCATGATGTCCTCAGGCTTGTCCATCATAAACACGCAGCCGTCGGGGTCGGATTTGCTCATTTTGTTTTCGGGGTTTGCAAGGCTCATGACCCGCGCCCCCATCTTGGGGATGAACGCCTCCGGCAGGGTAAAGGTGTCACTATACAGCCCGTTAAACCGCTGGGCAATGTCCCGCGTCAGCTCCACGTGCTGCCTCTGATCCTCTCCCACCGGCACCAGATCCGCCTGATACAGCAAAATATCCGCCGCCATGAGCACGGGGTAGGTAAACAGCCCCGATGTGATGTTGTCGGCGTGCTGCTTGGCCTTGGCCTTGAACTGGGTCATGCGGCTCAGCTCGCCGAACTGGGTGTAGCAGCCCAGCACCCAGCTCAGCTCCGCATGCTGGGGCACATGGCTCTGGATGAACATGATGTTCTTCTTGGGGTCAAGGCCGCAGGCGATGTACTGCGCAAGCTGGTTCACGCTGCGGCGGCGCAGAGTGGCGGGATCCTGCCGCACGGTGATGGCGTGCATGTCCACGATGCAGTACAGGCAGTCGTATTCGTCCTGCAGAGCCACCCAATTGCGGATGGCGCCCATGTAGGAGCCGAGGGTCAGCTCGCCGCTGGGCTGTATGCCGCTGAATATCCGTTTTTTCTTCTCAACGGTGGTTTCCATAGAGTCATTTCTCCTTCCGAATGGGGCGGCAAAGCGCACTTACCCCCCATTTTCATACATAGCAACGCCATGGTATCACTTTTCCCATAAAAATGCAACCGAAATTGCATTTTTTCTTGACTTTTTCCGCGTCTTCTTTATAATGGTATGGTATATTTTTATTATGGAATACTATTTGTTTTTGATACTATCACGGAGGTTTTTTCGCCATGACACTGGATCACAGCTATTTTGAGCAGATGGAGGCCAAGATCCCCCACGGCCAGGTGCGCACCCGTTTTGCCCCCTCCCCCACGGGATACATGCATGTGGGCAATCTGCGCACGGCGCTGTATACGTGGCTCATCGCCCGCTCCCACGGCGGCACGTTCATCCTGCGCATTGAGGACACCGACCAGCGCCGTCAGGTGGAGGGTGCCGTGGACGTGATCTACCGCACCATGGCCGAGTGCGGCCTCACCCACGACGAAGGCCCCGACGTAGGCGGCCCCGTGGCGCCCTATATCCAGTCCCAGCGACGGGACACCTACGGCAAGTACGCCCAGCTGCTGGTGGAAAAGGGCGCTGCCTACTACTGCTTCTGTGAAAAAAACGAGTCCGAGGAAGACAGCGGCGATTTCGGCCGCGCTGCCGACCCCTGCCGCGACCTGACGGCGGAGCAGGTGCAGGAAAAGCTGGCGCAAGGTCTGCCCTATGTCATCCGCCAGAAGATCCCCGCCGAAGGCACCACCACCTTCCACGACGCCATCTTTGGCGACATCACCGTGGAAAACAGCACCCTGGACGACCAGGTGCTCCTCAAACGGGACGGCCTCCCCACCTACAACTTCGCCAACGTCATCGACGACCACCTCATGGGCATCACCCATGTAGTCCGCGGCAGCGAGTATCTCTCCTCTGCCCCCAAGTATGACCTGCTCTATAAGGCATTCGGCTGGGAGATCCCCACTTATGTTCATTGCTCCCCCGTCATGCGTGACGCACAGAACAAAATGTCCAAGCGCCACGGCGACCCCTCCTACGAGGATCTGAAGGCCGAGGGCTATCTCACCGAGGCCATTCTCAACTATGTAGCCCTTCTGGGTTGGAGCCCCAAGGGCGAGCTGGCAGAGCAGGAAATTTTCACCCTGCCGGAGCTTGTAAAGGCTTTTGACATCGCCGGCATCTCCAAGTCCCCCGCCATTTTTGACCGCGCAAAGCTGGATCATTTCAACGCCGTCTACCTGCGCTCCATGACGCCCGAGGCTTTCGCAAAAGTCGCCGAGCCTTACATCCGCCAAACGGTGAAGGGCGATTTCGACATTGCCGCCATCGCCGCCCTGCTGCAGGCTCGCTGCGAGCGCCTTTCGGACATCCCCGAAAAGGTGGATTTCTTCGACGCCTGTCCGGCGTATGACTTGGAGTTTTTCACCAATAAAAAAGCCAAGACCGATCCCGCCGTCTGCAAGGCCATGCTGGAAGCGGCCATCCCCATGCTGGAGGCGCTGCCCGATTGGACGGCGGACAGCATACACGACGGCCTAATTGCTCTGGCCGAAAAGCTGGCGGTCAAGAACGCCAAGCTCATGTGGCCCGTGCGCATCGCCGCCGCCGGCAAGCTGGTCACCCCCGGCGGTGCCGTGGAGATCTGCGCCATTCTCGGAAAGGAGGAGACGCTGCGCCGTCTGCGCGCGGGTCTCGCCAAGCTGAGCCAATGCGAGGGTTAAAACAAGCCTACGGCGACAGCATCGCCTTTTTCCGTCAGGAGTTCGGCAGCACGGTCTTCACCGCCGGCTGGGCGTTTGCCGGCATCGTTCTGCTGAGCTTTGCAGCCAGCCTTCTCTTTCCCCAGCAGGCGGACGGCATCGTGGAGCATTTCGCCCATCTGCTCTCCCAGAGCGGCATGTCCGATGGGAGCGGGCGCATCGTTTTCACCGCGCTGCTGCTCAATAACCTCTTCGCCATGATAATGGCCGTTGCCTACGGGCTGCTCCCCTTCATCCGCCTGTCCGCCCTGACTCTGGGCGTGAACGGCGCCACCCTCGGCCTGTTCGCCGGTTACTATATCCATCAGAACATTCCCCTGTGGAAATATCTCGTGGGCGTTCTGCCCCACGGCATTTTTGAGGTCACGGCTCTGGTGCTTTCGGCGGCGCTGGGTCTGTACCTGTGCAAAACGGTATCCACTGCCCTGCTGAAAAAGCAGAAGGGCGCCGTCAGCGCCGCCGTGAGCCGCTGCGGGCAGACTCTGCTTTTGTGGATCGTGCCGCTGCTGGTGGTAGCCGCCGTCATCGAAACCTATGTGACACCCGTTTTGTTTCAAGCGGTGTTATAAAAAACTGCCGCATCGTGCGGCGAAAGGAGTTTGCAATGGACGAAAACATCAAAAAGATCCCCGATCTGTTCGGCAGCATGGTCTTCAATGAGGACAAAATGCGACAGCGCCTGTCTGCGGACGCTTATGACGCATGGAGGCAATGCATGACCCAGGGCACCACCCTACCCCGCTCCATTGCCGACCAGATCGCCGCCGCCATGAAGGACTGGGCCACGGACTTGGGCGCCACCCACTATACCCACTGGTTCCAGCCCATGACCGGCGTCACCGCCGAAAAGCACGACAGCTTCATCACCCCCTCCGGAAAGGACTCCGTGATCATGGAGCTGTCCGGCAAGGAACTCTCCCGCGGCGAGGCCGACGCCTCCTCCTTCCCCTCCGGCGGCCTGCGTGCCACCTTCGAGGCGCGGGGCTACACCGCCTGGGATCCCACCTCTTACGCCTTTGTAAAGGATAAGACCCTCTATATCCCCACCGTGTTCTGCTCCTACAGCGGCCAGGTGCTGGATAAGAAGACCCCCCTGCTGCGCTCCATGAGCCGGCTGGATCAGCAGAGCCTGCGCATTCTGCGCCTTTTCGGCAACACGGATGCCAAGCATGTGATCCCGCAGGTAGGCCCCGAGCAGGAGTATTTCCTCATCGACAAGAGCATGTACCAAAAGCGCGAGGATCTCAAGCTCTGCGGCCGCACCCTCTTCGGTGCCCGTCCCCCCAAGGGTCAGGAGCTGGACGACCATTACTATGGCGCCATCCGTCCTCGGGTCGCGCAGTTCATGCACGATCTGGACGAGGAGCTGTGGAAGCTGGGCGTCTTTGCAAAGACCGAGCACAACGAGGTAGCCCCCGCCCAGCACGAGATCGCCCCCGTATATACCGACGCCAACACCGCCACGGATC
Source organism: uncultured Eubacteriales bacterium (assembly GCA_900313295.1). Taxonomy (GTDB): domain Bacteria; phylum Bacillota; class Clostridia; order Oscillospirales; family Oscillospiraceae; genus Vescimonas. Next base: position 1,319 of record OMQS01000174.1, on the reverse strand, counting down.
ACAACCAGCTCACCATGGCTCTGCTGAAGAAGGTGGCCGACCGCCACGGTCTGGTCTGCCTGCTCCACGAGAAGCCCTTTGCCGGCGTCAACGGCAGCGGCAAGCATGATAACTGGTCTCTGGCCACCGACACCGGTGAAAATCTTCTCAAGCCCGGCAAGACCCCCAGCCAGAACGCCCAGTTCCTGCTGTTTCTGGCGGCGTTTGTCAAGGGGGTGGACGAATATCAGGACATTCTCCGCTGCTGCGTGTCCTACCCCGGCAACGACCTGCGTCTGGGCGGCAACGAAGCGCCTCCGGCGGTCATCTCCATTTTCCTTGGCGACGAGCTGACGGCCGTGCTGGACTCCATCATTCAGGGCACGGAATACGTGGATATGACCAAGAAAAAGCTGGAGATCGGCGTGGATACCCTCCCCGAGATCCCCCAGGACACCACCGACCGCAACCGCACCTCTCCCCTGGCCTTCACCGGCAACAAGTTCGAGTTCCGCATGCTCGGCTCCTCCCAGTCCATCGCCAGCCCCAACACCGTGCTCAACACCATCATGGCCGAGGAGCTGGGTCAGTTTGCCGACATTCTGGAAAAGGCCGAGGACTTCAATTCCGCCCTCCAGACCCTGCTGCACGACACCTTCAAGGCGCACCAGCGCATCATCTTCAACGGCAACGGCTATGACGACTCCTGGGCGGAGGAGGCCAAGCGCCGCGGACTGAGCAACCTCCGCGACACCGTGGACAGCATGCCTGCCTATATCGACGGGAAGAACATCGACCTTTTCACCAAGCACGATGTCTTCTCCTCCGAGGAGATGCACGCCCGCTACGGCATCCATCTGGAGAATTACTGCAAGATCACGGCCATCGAGGCCAACACCCTGCTCTCCATGATCCGCCGCAGCATCTTCCCCGCCGTGTCCCGCTACACCGGCGAGCTGGCCGAGACCGTCCAGCGCAAGAAGGCGCTCTATCTGGACTGCGCCGCCGAAACGGAGCTGCTGCAGCAGCTCTCCGAGCTGAACGGCCAGCTGTATGACACAGCCAAGGCCATGGCCAAGGCGCTGGAGAACGCCCCCGCCTCCGAGGGGGGCATCGACTCCGCCCGCTACTATCGGGACGTGGTCTACGCTCTGGAATACAAGGCCAGCCATCTGGTGAACGCTTTGGAGACCCATACCGCCGCCGAATTCTGGCCTTATCCCACCTACGCCGACATTCTTTTCAGCGTGTGATCGTGTGCGGTTGAACACTGTTCATAATCATAATTAGCATGAAGAAGACAAACGATTCCCGTCTGTCCGAAGCCACCCCCTCCGGAC
>OMQS01000175.1 GCA_900313295.1 uncultured Eubacteriales bacterium | reverse complement strand
GGCGCGGCTGCGGCTGCTGGACGAAGACGACTTTGCTCCCTACGACGGCGGCGGCGAGGGGCTTTACCGACGGGTGTATCGGGCGGTACAGTCGGGCGGCTCGGCGGCAGAAATTCTGACTCTGGCCACCACCAGACGCTACCCCACCGCGCGGGTGCGGCGGATGCTGTGGGCGGCGTTTTTGGGGCTGGAGAAACCGGCGGGCGAAGTGCCCTATGTGCGGGTGCTGGCGGCCACGGCGGAGGGACGCAGGCTTCTGCGGCAGCTGCAAAGCGAGGGCGTCCCTGTGCTGACGAAGCCGGCGGACGTGGCGGCGCTGGGGGAGGAGGCGCAGCGGCTCTTTACGCGGGAGGCGCAGCGGACGGACGTGTTTGCACTGGCGTATCCGGCGGGGCAGGGCGGCTGCGGCTCGGACTGGCGGCACACGCCGGTGATGATTTGAAAGAAATTTTTCAAAAATAAGCGGCAATGCCGGAAAGAAGACAAAGAGATCTATGCCGCGGGCAAGCTCGGTTTGGCGCAGACGCAGCGGCGCTCATGGGCTTGCTATCTGTTTTTTATATAACCAATATGCAAAATATTGACCTACCACATGGCACGGAGGGCATGTTAAATTATAGACAGAGGTTCTGTTCCTCGGCGGAACAGAGATCACCATATATAATAAGGAGGACGATCCCATGCTGAATGAAAACTGCGGTTTCGGCACCAAAGCCATCCACGCCGGCAATGTGAAGGATGCGCAATACGGCGCGCTGACCACGCCCATTTTCCAGACCTCCACATTTGTATTTGACAGCTGCGAGCAGGGCGGACGCCGTTTTGCCGGCGAGGAGGCGGGCTACATCTACACCCGTCTGGGCAACCCCACCACCTCCGTGCTGGAGGCCAAGGTGGCTGCTCTGGAGGGCGGCGAAGCCTGCGTGGCCACCGCCTCCGGCATGGGCGCCATCTCCTCCTGCCTGTGGACCATCGCCGCCGCAGGCAAGCATATTCTGGCCGACGCCACCCTCTACGGCTGCACTTTTGCCCTGCTGAACCACGGCATGACCCGCTACGGCGTGGAGGTGGATTTCATCGACACCTCGGATCTGGAGGCCGTGCGGGCGCATCTGAAGCCCAACACCTGCGCCGTGTATCTGGAGACCCCCGCCAACCCCAACCTAAAGATCACGGACATTGCCGCCGTGGCCAAGGTGGCGCACACTTATAACAAGGACATCAAGGTGGTCTGCGACAACACCTTCGCCTCTCCCGCTCTGCAGAATCCTCTGCGGCTGGGCGCCGACGTGGTGGTGCATTCCGCCACGAAATACCTCAACGGCCACGGGGACGTGATCGCAGGCTTCGTGGTAGGCTCCGCCGAATTCTGCAGCGAGGTGCGGATGTTCGGCCTGAAGGACATGACCGGCGCCGTGATGGATCCCTTCTGCTCGTTTTTGATCCTGCGGGGTCTGAAGACGCTGGAGATCCGGATGCAGAAGCACTGCGCCAACGCCAAGGCCATTGCCGAATTCCTGGACGGCCACCCCATGGTGGAGAAGGTCTACTACCCCGGGCTGAAGAGCCACGAGGGGCACGACATCGCTGCCAGACAGATGGCCGATTTCGGCGGGATGATGTCCTTTGAGGTAAAGGGCGGCCGCGCGGCCGGCGCAAAGCTGGTGAACTCCCTGCATCTGGTGACGGTGGCCGTGTCCCTGGGCGATGCCGAGACCCTCATCGAGCACCCCGCCTCCATGACCCACTCCACCTACACCGAGGAGGAGCTGGCCGCCTCCGGCATCGCCGCCGGCCTCATCCGTCTGAGCGCGGGGCTGGAGAACGCCGAGGACATCATCGCCGACTTGAAACAGGCGCTGGATCAGCTGTAAGCGGCTGCGGATGAGCACAATTTGCCATATTATATAATGTATAAAGCCAGAGCCGCACCGAAAAAACCGGTGCGGCTCTGCTTTCAGGACAGCTTTTCGACGTCCTCTTTGGTAAGCTCCTTGTTTTTCCATTTTTTGGGCAGACCCGCTCCGATGAGGGGAAAAATGTTCTCCGTCTGGGAGGTGGCCTGAATGTTATAGGTGCCCCAGCCGTTGATGATGTCGTGAATGGTTTCCGGCGGCGCGTGGAACTCGTGGACATCGGGGGTGGCGTCGTGGGGCAGCTTGCGTTTTTCGCTCATTTTTTCATCGCCTCCGAGGGCAGGATGCGCAAAAAGCGGCGGCTCTATGCGCGGAGAAAAGGTTTGCCTGCGGGAAACGGATCCACTTCGCCGCAGCGCTCCTTGAAATGGCATTTTTGATATAAATGCATAGAGCATTTTTCAGGCAGGCAGAGTCTTTCTGTCCCAGCGGGCTTCGGCGGCTCTCTGGCTTTTGCCTATTTCGCCGGAATCGGGGCAGAAATTTCAGTGAAATATACAAAATTTTTCCGCATACGCTCTTGACGCATTTTCGCGGCTATGCTATAATTCTAACTTGCGTGGGTAGCATCCTGCGGATTTTGTTATGCACAAACAGGAGGGAGCTGCGTGGAGGACACACACGGCGGCTGGCAGGGCGTCACCGGCCTGCGCCAAACGCAAAAGGCGGTGGCGAAGGGGCTGGCAGCCCGTGTCTATCTGGCCTGCGACGCCGACCCCGCGCTCACGGAGCCGCTGCTGCACCTGTGCCGCTCGGCGGGCATCCCCGTGGAGCAGAAGCTCACCATGTCCCGTCTGGGACAGGCCTGCCGCATCAAGGTGGGCTGCGCCGCCGCTGCGGAGCTGAAGCCTCTTTAATGCGTTCCATCCGGAATAAAATTCCTTTATTCCGTGGAAAATATAGGGAGCAATCTCCCGAAACCATTCTATAGAAAGGAGAAAATTTGAATGCCTACCTTTAATCAGCTGGTCAAGCAGGGCAGAAAGCAGACGACTTATAAGTCCAACTCTCCCGCCATGCAGAAGGGCCTGAACACTCTGAAGAACAAGGAAACCAACCTTTCCGCTCCTCAGAAGCGTGGCGTCTGCACTGCCGTGAGAACTGCCACCCCCAAGAAGCCTAACTCCGCTCTGCGTAAGATCGCCCGTGTGCGCCTGACCAACGGCTACGAGGTCACCGCCTACATTCCCGGCGTGGGTCACTCCCTGCAGGAGCACTCCGTGGTGATGATCCGCGGCGGCCGTGTGAAGGATCTGCCCGGCGTCCGCTACCACATCATCCGTGGTACTCTGGATACCCAGGGTGTCAGCGGCCGTATGCAGGCTCGCTCCAAGTACGGTGCCAAGCGCCCCAAGAGCAAGTAAGCGCAACTGAATTGAGCTTTGCCGAAAAGGTTTATATATATGTATTACCTCTTTGGCAGGCCGTACAGCGGTGAAAAGCGCCGCTGAGTACCTATGAAATCATATTCTTATGAAGGAGGGAAGCAAAGTGCCCAGAAGAGGTAATGTTCCCAAGAGAGAAATTTTGCCCGATCCTATGTACGGCTCCGTGCTGGTGACGAAGCTCGTCAACAGCATCATGCTGGACGGTAAGAAGGGCGTGGCTCAGAAGGTCGTCTACGGTGCCTTTGACATCATCAAGGAGAAGACCGACAAGGAGCCTCTGGAAGTTTTCACCGAGGCTATGGAAAACATCATGCCCAGCCTCGAAGTCAAGGCTCGCCGCGTCGGCGGCGCTACCTATCAGGTGCCCATGGAAGTGCGTCCCGCCCGTCGTCAGACCCTGGGTCTGCGCTGGCTGACCGCATATTCCCGCGCCCGCAGCGAGCGCACCATGGCTGAGCGCCTGGCAGGCGAGATCATGGATGCTGCCAACAACACCGGCAGCGCAGTCAAGAAGCGCGAGGATACCCACAAGATGGCCGAATCCAACAAGGCATTCGCCCATTTCCGTTGGTGATCGCAGCGTAATCGGTAAAAAAAGGAGAACAGTATGCCGAGAAAGGTTACACTGGAAAACACAAGAAATATCGGCATCATGGCCCACATTGATGCAGGAAAGACCACCACGACGGAGCGCATTTTGTACTATACGGGCGTCAATTATAAAATTGGCGAGACCCACGAGGGTACGGCCACCATGGACTGGATGGAGCAGGAGCAGGAGCGTGGTATCACCATCACCTCCGCCGCAACCACCTGCTACTGGAAGGGCTCCAAG
>OMQS01000176.1 GCA_900313295.1 uncultured Eubacteriales bacterium | reverse complement strand
CGGTTTATATCGCCGCTCACGGCAGCTCCTTTAACGCCGCCACGGCTGTGGCCGATTTTCTGGCGCGGGTCGCCGGCCTGCGGGTATACGCCATGACGCCGGCCAACTTTTGCTGCAGCCATGCCGCACTCTGCGCAGAAGACCGCGGCAAGACCCTCGTGGCGGCCATCAGCCAGACGGGGACAAGCGCGGGCGTGATCGAGGCGCTGGAGCTGGCACAGAAATGGGGCTTTTCCACGTTGGGGATAACCGACGCGAGCGATTCGCCCGTTGCCCGAAAGGCCGATCACAGGCTGCCGCTTTTGTGCGGGGAGGAAAACAGCAACGCCAAAACCAAGGGATACAGCGCCACGCTGCTGCTGCTGATGCGGCTGGCGGTGGAGCTGGGATTGGTGCGGGGGACGATCACTGAGACCCGGGCAGAGGACATAAACGCCGAGCTTGCGGGCATGATCGAAAAAATTCCCGCCCTGCGGGATCGAACCGTCGCGTGGTGCGGCGAAAACGATTTCGGGGTGGCTATGAAGGATCTGTATGTGCTGGGCAGCGGCATGAATTTCGGAACGGCGCAGGAGGGACAGCTGAAGCTGATGGAAACCATGTGCATTCCCACCATGTTCAACGACATCGGGGAGTTTTCCCACGGGATGCACCGCTCCATTACGCCGTTGAGCAGCGTGCTGCTCCTGCGCAGCGAAAACGAATACGCCGGACTGACCGCGCAGATCTACCGCTACCTGCGGGGAATAACGGAGCACGTCTGGATGATTGACGCCACCGGCGAGCCGGCTATGGACGGGCACTGCCTCTGCGTGGAGCGCTTTGCGCAGACCCAGTCGCTGCTTTTGACAACGCTGGCGGTGCAGGCTCTCAGCGTGTACGCCCCTGAGCGGCAGGGACTGGATCCCAACCGCAACGCCCACGACGATTTCACGGAGGTGGTGGGCACCCGCATTAAAGAAAAAGAAACGGAGGGACGGCCGTGTATCGGGTAGGCATTGACTTGGGCGGCACCAATATCGCCGTGGGTGTGGTGAACGAGGACTACGAAATTATCTCGTATACCACCGTGCCCACCGAGGCGCGGCGGCCTGCGGAGCAGGTGATCGCCACCATGGCGCAGGCGGTGAACACGGTGCTGGAGCAAGCGGGCATTCGGGTGGAAGACTGCGCCGGCATCGGCGTGGGCGCTCCGGGCACCTGCGACGAGAAAAACGGCGTGGTGTACCGCAGCTACAGCATGGACTGGACGGATCTGCCGCTGGCAAATATGCTGAAAGAATATTTTCCCGTTCCCGTGCTGGTTGATAACGACGCAAACTGCGCGGCGCTGGCGGAGGTGAAGGCCGGCGCGGCCAAGGGGCGGGAGAACATCGTCCTCGTGACCCTTGGCACAGGCATCGGCAGCGGCATCGTCCTCGGCGGCAGAATTTACTCCGGTCTGAAAGGCAACGGCGCCGAAATGGGGCACATGATGCTGCAGTTTGAGGGCAGCCGGCCGTGCTTCTGCGGGCGCAGAGGGTGCTGGGATGCGTATGCCTCCGCCACGGCGCTGGTTCATCAGGCAGAGGAGGCCGCGAGAGAGCATCCGGAGTCTCTGCTGAGCCGGCTGGATAAAATTGACGGCAAGAGCGTTTTTGACGCGGCGGATCGGGGCGACGTGACGGCGCAGGTCGTGCTGGAGCGGTACTGCCGCTATCTGGCAGTGGGCATATCCAATATCGTGAATGCTCTGGCGCCGGAGATGATCCTCGTGGGCGGCGGCATCAGCCGACAGGGTGACCGCATTCTGACGCCGGTGCGGGAGTATGTCGCGCAAAACTGCTTTGACAAGCGTCCGGAGGCGCTGCCCGTCATAGCCCCCGCGCAGATGGGCAACGAGGCCGGCATCGTGGGCGCGGCGGCGCTGGCAGAGTAGCGCATGATAAAACGGCAGAGGGCGATGGATTCGCCCCTTTTGCCTGCGCAAATACAGGAAGGGGGGGGATGAGATGCGCATATTTATAATGGAGGATTACGCGGCCATGAGCCGCAAAGCGGCGGAGCTGATGGCGGCGCAGATATTGCTGCATCCGGACAGCGTGCTGGGCCTTGCCACCGGCTCTACGCCCGTGGGGCTGTACCGGTGCCTAGTGGAGAGATTCAAGGCGGGGGAGTTGGATTTCAGCGGCGTGAAGAGCGTGAATCTGGACGAATATCTGGGGCTGCCCGCCGAAAACAGCCAGAGCTACCGGTACTTTATGAATCGGAATCTTTTTCAGCATGTGAACATCAACATGGCCAACACCCATGTGCCGGACGGCCTCACGGCGGATCCGGAGGCAGAGTGCGTGCGCTATGATGAGCTGATCCGGCGCATGGGCGGCATTGACATGCAGCTGCTGGGCATCGGCAGCAACGGCCACATCTGGTTCAATGAGCCGGCGGACAGCTTCCCTGTGGGGGCGCACTGCGTGGACTTGGCGGAGAGTACCATTCAGGCCAACGCCAGATTTTTTCCCGAATCCGGACAGGTGCCGAGGCAGGCGCTGACCATGGGGATCGGTCAGATCATGCAGGCGCGGCGGGTGCTGATCCTCGCCAGCGGGCGGGAAAAGAAGGCGGCGGTGCGCAGAGCCTTTTGGGGTCCCGTGACGCCGGAGGTGCCTGCCAGCATTCTGCAGCTGCATCCGGATCTGACGCTGGTGATGGATCGCGCAGCGGCGGGGTGATATGCGGCGCGTTTTTTATAACATTCAAAAAATAAGAGGAGGGGCTCCCCTGCGGGGAGTCCCTCCTCTGTTTTATTGCGCCTTTTGCTTTTGCCTAAGCCCGAGCGGTCAGCTGCGGCGCTTCTTGGTGAGCACCATGGCTGCGCCGGCCAGAGCCGTGACGGTCATCATGGACACCCACAGCACCATGTGCGCGCTGTCGCCGGTCTTGGGCGTGTCGCCGCCGCTCTCACCGCAGGTGCAGGCGGTGCAGACCACGTCTGCCCGATTGCTGATGCGGATGCGGGGCGCTATGGCGGTGCCGTCGGCCAGGACGAAGGTGTTGTCATAGGAGGCCAGACCGGTGGCCGCGATCTCGCAGCCCACCTTGAGATCCTTCACCTCGGTGTCGGAGCAGATGTAGCCGTCGATGAACACGCGGGCTACCTTGCCGTGGGCATCCTTCACGAGGATGGTCTGCACCTTGCCCTCGGCCATCTCGATGGCGGTGACGTGTCCCTTTAGGGTGATGAGCTGACCCAGCACGGAGAGGTCATTCACCTGGGTGGCGGTGACCACCTTGGGCTGCACGGGGGTGCCCTCGCCGATCTTCTCGATCTTGGTCACGGCCAGCTGCCGCTCGCCCTGATAGGAGCTGGTGGTGCCGGACACGCGGACGCGGTCGCCGATCTTGAAGTCCCCTGCCACGGGGAAGCAGTTGATGCCGCCGGTTTCATCCTGGATATAGATGCAATCGAAGAAGGCGGTATCCTTATCGTGGCCGGAGGCGTTGGAGGTGACGATGCCCTCCACGGTGTACTTGAAGCCCTCCTCGGGCTGCTGATGGATCTGGTCGATAGTGCTGAGCTGCACGGGGTTGAGATAGCTGACCAGATTCTCGCAGATGCGATAGTTGGAATAGTTCTTCTCAGCGCCGTTATCCAGCTGGGCCTGGACCTCGAAGTTGGACATGAAGGCCGCGCCGGAGACCACGATGAGGCCCTTGCCCGCCAGCTGCTCGGTGGCCATGACCAGCAGGCGGTTGTCGTTTTCGGCATAGGTGTACTTGGGGGTGCCTGCGCCGCCCTTGCCGTCCTTATCCACATCGATTGAATAGGTGGTGGCGTGGCCGTAGACCACAGGGGAGACGGTGGAGGGCAGAGTGGAGGCGGGGTTGCCATTTGCGTCCACGGCATAGATGGAGGCGCCGCCGTAGTGGCTGAAGCGCTCGGTGTACAGCTTGTCGTAGGGGTGGTCAGCGTCCACGATGACGCCGCTTGTGAGGAAGTTATCCGTGTTATAGGTGCTGAAGTAGAGTCTCCACTTATCCACACCGTCGGCGGCGCTGCGAACATCATCGTAGGTAGCATCGTCGCTGATGCGGAGGCTGGAGCCCAGGGCCTTCAGCACATCGTTCTGGGTCTCGGCCATATGTTTGATGTCGGGATTCTTCTGAATGACCTCGTAGTTCTCATAGTTGTCGCTCCAGCCGGCCAGGATGACCGTTCCCCCGGCGGCGTTGAAGGCAGCCAGAGCCTTGAGCTCCGCATCGGAGTAGGTCTTGGGATTGGTCTGGGCATCCGCCAGGCGGCGGCTGGGGGCGGTGAGGATGAGAGCCTTATACTTGGGATTGGAGCAGGCAGCGATGAGATCCGCACCGGTGTTCAGCTGGACGGTACGGACGCTGTGGTCTGCGGCAAGATTGCCGAAGTTGCCCATGCTGTCCTTATAGTTGCCGTTGACATACTCGTTATAGTGGGAGGCGTCGATGCCGATGTAGACCAGGGAGTCGGCATTCAGAACATCCAGGTCGACGGTCTTGGTGAAGGTGTACTCATTATTTCCCTGCTCCACCACGGCGGTGACCTGCACGGTAAAGACCCGGGCGGCGGTGGGGGTATACTTGAAGGGCACATCCAGGGTGCTGCTCTTGGCAATGGTATAGCCGGTCTTATCGGTGCCGATGACGGTGCCGCCGATGCTGTAGGTCAGGGACTTGATGGTGGCATCGCTGTCCTCACTATTGAAGAAAGTGGTGGTGAGAGTCAGCTCCTCGTCGGTGACGGGGGTGGCGGTACCGCAGACCATGTTGGAGATACCCAGCTTCAGGCTCTCGCCCACCCACACAGGAGAGGTGACGGCCAGATCGCCGTCTTTCTGGGTGACACGGATGAAGTAGTAGCTGTAGCTGGGGTCCAGAGTGGCGGAGAGCTTGCCGCTCCTGAGCTGGGCGGCGTTATCCCAGGTGTAGGCCACCTTACCGGAGTTGGCCACCACCTCCACCTTGGCGATGGAGTCGGAGACGTCGGGATCGTTGACGGTGACCTCGACATTCAGCTTATCGGGGATCTCGGTGATGCTGGAGCCCATCATAAGCCCGTTGACGGTGTAGGTCAGCTCCAGATTCTTATCCTCGGTGGCATACATACGCAGAGCGCGGATGGCCTCGTAGATGCCCGCCTCGGAGAAGTCGTCGGTGATGATAACGTCGCGGGCGTCGTTGGCGTTGCCCCACTTGCCCTTGTGGTTATCCTGGTTGTTGGTGGGGGCCAGGTGCCAGCCCTTATCCAGCGCCATGATGTACTGCTCATAGCTGGGATAGTAGCCGCCGGCGCCGATCTGACCCTCGCCGTTACCCACCTCCACCATGTACATACGGCTGTCGATGACGGGATCCCAGTAGTTGAAATCCTTGAAGTTGCCGAAGGTGGTGCCGGGGTGGTTGAACTGGCTGATGGACTGAGCGCCCTCGGCCTGACTCAGCAGAGCGTAGTAGGCCTTCATGCCCGCATCATCGGTCTTATTATTCAGGGTCTTATTGTTGCGGGAGACGATGCCGGGGGTATTGAAGGTGTTAATATGGCCGGGGCCGCCGGACCACGTCATCTCAAAGCCGCCCAGTGCCAGCAGGGAGCTGCCGTTGACGGCGTTGAAGTCGGCAATGGCGCCCTTGTACTCGCTCCAGAGGCCGCGGCTGTACTCGGTGGCCTTGCTCATGTCGTACAGAGAGCCCTCCGGATTTGCCTCGCCATTTTTATCGAAATAGTTGGAGTGGTCGGTGAAGGCAACGAACTGGATGTTGGCGCTGGCGGGCAGATTCTTGATGTGGGTCAGCGCGGAATCCAGCGTACCGGAGCCGTCGGAATACTGGGTGTGGCTGTGGAGCTGGCCAAAGTAGTGCTGATACTTGGTTTTGCCCACGGTGAAGAACCAGTTGAAGCTGGCTTCCTTGCTGTCGGTGCGGGTGGCTTTCACGGTGACCTCCGTGCGCCCGTCGGACAGATCGGCAGCGGGGGTGTAGGTGACCTTGCCGTTTGCGTAGGTGGGCTTCACGGGCTTACCTGCCACGGTCATGATGATGGTGGGGTTCTCGCCGGCGTTGGTCAGCTCCACGCTGATGGTGGGGCGCTTGTCGTCGCCGGTCTGGAAGCCCCGGGCGGGGGAGGGATTGGCAAGGACGGGCTCGTCCTTGACGGCTATATCAGCGGCGGCGGAGATGGGAATGTCCTTATTGTCCGTGCCACTGATGTTCACGGTGAGCTTATCGCTCGTGACGGAGGCGGCGGGGATGGTGACGGTGTAGGTGCCATCCTCGCCCAAAGTGACGCTGAGGGATGTGCCATTGAGCTTGGCGGACACGTCACCCTTGACGCCGAAGGGGGCGTCCACGGTGAAGGTGAAGGAATAGTCCGTGCCCACATAGGCATCGGGCAGGTCACCCAGGACCACGGCGGGGTTATTCACGACGCCGCCGATGGTGGCCACGGTATCCGCCACGGGATAGAAGTTAAAGGAGTAGATGGTGTAGTCGGTGACCTTGTTGGGATCCATAGAATACACCGTGAAGCCATTGGCATAATACTCCATCCACTGGCTGTAGCCCTTAAATTTGGCGGTGCGGCTCTCCATCTCGTAGCCGCCCGCATTGCCGGAGCAGGTGCGGACGAGCCAGTCGGCGTTTTCGTCGGCGGTCATGGAATAGTACGCCTTGTTGCCGGTTCCGGTGCCGCTGGCGCTGAGATAGCCGTAGGTGTCGTTATAGAAGCGGTAGTATTGGCCGCTCTGCCGCACCTCGAAGATGGCGGCGCCGTTGCCGGAGAGGAGCTTGCCGTCCTTGATCTCCACGGCACTGGACTGGCTGATGGAGCCGTTTCCGCCGTCGGCGGCCATAGCGGTCTTGGAATTGTTGTTATAAATGACCACCTTGCTGCCCACGGT
>OMQS01000184.1 GCA_900313295.1 uncultured Eubacteriales bacterium | reverse complement strand
TTACATAGCCCACAGGCTCCATGCGGAAGGCAAACCAGCCGCTGTAGGTGGCCATGATGACCCGCCAGGCCAGACGCATGGCGGCCACGCCCAGAAAGACGCTGACGGCGTCTATCAGCACCAGCACGATGGAGGTGGACAGCAGGTACAGCCGCCAGATCTCGCCGACCCTTGCCCCGTAAGGGTTTTAAGCGGTTGCCGGTCGCTCCACATCCCACTGGATCGGCTCCATGCCCATGGAGCGGATGGCGGAGATGACGTGGTCGTCGTACTCGCCGTAGGGGCAGCGGATCAGCTTGGGCGCCACGCCGGTGATGGCCTGCACCTTGTCGTTGCAGGCGGTGACGTCGGCCACGATCTGCTGGGCGGAGAGGGAATTGTAGTGGTCGTGGTGGTTGGAGTGGTTCATGACCTCCATGCCGGCGTCGTGGAGCGCCTTCACGGACTCGGGATACTTATCCACCCAGTCGCCCACCAGAAAGAACGTGGCCTTCACGTCGTATTTGGCCAGAATGTCAATGAGCATCTGGGTGTCTTCGTTGCCCCACGCTGCGTCGAAGGAAATGGAGCAGTATTTTTTGCCGTCCTCACCGGAGCGGTCTACGCAGTAGATGGGCAGCTGGCGGGCGCTTCCGGCGGCGGTGATGGCGGCGGGGACGTTCACGGCGCAGAAAATGGCCACGGCGGCCAGCAGAGCGCCGGCGGCCAGGGCAATGTTTTTTCGGATGAGGAACACACGGACGGGCTTTTGCGGCATAGGGACTCCACCTTTCTTTTTTTTGCTACCCTATGCGCCGTGCGGCGGGGCTATGCCGCTTATACACAAACCGCCCATACGCCGAACGGGATCGGGGTATGGGCGGCATTTTTACTCGGCGGAAGCGTCGATGCGGGGGCTTCGGCGGCGGGCAGCATAGTAGGCATGCTTGGCCTCCAGCATCCTTTCATCGGCCTCACGAACCAGCCCGCGCAGGCCGACGGCCTCTTTGCGGACGGCAAGACCGTAGGATATGCTGTAGCCCTGGGCAGCCAAGCGGGCGGAGATCTCCTCCATGCGCACGCGGCAGGGCTGCTCCTGTGCATCCGACGGAAACACAACGAATTCGTCCTCGCCGATGCGGTATATCTTGCTGTCGGGAAATTGCTCTCTCAGCTGGTCGGCCATCATGCGGAGCATCCGGTCGCCGGCCTCGTGGCCGCGCTCGTTATTGATCTCGTGCAGGCCGTTTGCGTCGATATAGATGCATACTGCTGAGGCAAAGCCGTGGTTCTCGCTCGCGCACAGGTATTTTTCATAGGCTCGTCGGTTCATCAGGCCGGTCCCCTGATCGGTGATGCTCTGGGCATAAACGCTGCGGCGGCAGTAACGCTCCGCCATGGCGATGAACACGCCGTCCAGCGCCGTCAGATACGCGCGGACTTGAGCTGCCGGCCGGCGCAGGCACAGCCGCTCCATGGCTGCGTCAAAGGCCGCCATGTTGTCGGCTCGGCGCAGCTTGCGCTCTATGTACCGCAGATGCGCCGGACTGACCTCGCCACCGGCGGGCAGACGGTCGATCTCGTCGGCGATCCGCAGCTCCAGACGGATGCTCGCGGAGAAGGAGCGCAGCCTTTTGTGCCGCGAGAGCACCACCGTCACGATGTTGAAGACGATCATGCCGGCACATATGGAGAGATAGGTATAGATCAATATCTCTACGGACATCTGCGCCCCTCCTTTCGTTTTTTATTTCAGCGCCAAAGCGCCTGCATCGTGTAGTACGAGGGCTTGAGCCGCTCGTGGTAGGTGACTTTGTTGCCCCAGCCCTGCAGGGCGGCGGGGTGGAGGGAGATGCGCCCCTCCTCCGTGTCGTCCGCGAGGCCGAGATACAGCGTGTCTATGGTGATGTACGCCACGCCGTAGTTGTCATTATAATAATCGTCGTGAATGGTCATGCGGGAGGGATCGGCGAAGTTCAGAAGCTGCCACGGGAGCTTCAGCTCCACATAGTCGCCGGCGAAGACGAAGTCGGCCAGGGAGTTATAGTCCGGCGAGGACGGATCAGCATTGCCGTAGGCCAGCTTGCCGGTCTCGTAGACCTCGGAGCTGGCCAGCCAGTTGCCGGTGAGCAGAGGTGTGGCCGTCTGGAGCATTAAATTGATGGGCTTGAACACCGGCGTGTCCGCGTCCGGCGGTACAAGATAGGCGTCTTCATTGTGGGTCTCGTGGTAGAACATGGCGCGCAGCACCTCGTAGCGCTCCTGCACCTCCAGGCGGCTGTTATCCGCGCCGTCGATGGTGAGGACAAAGTCCGCCGGCTGGGTAAAGCGCAGGCCGTAGTTCTCGCAGTAGGTGCTGCCGGTGTTGGGGGTGACGTCCAGAGGGATATACAGCTTTTTCTCCCCGTTTGAAAAGCCCTTTTCATAGGCCAGCAGGTAGATGAAGCGCTCGTCATACTTCATGGAAAGCGACTTTTCGCCGGTGTCGAATATTTTGTCCTCCTCCGTCCACTCGGAGAGATCCCCGTCCACATAGCACACGCTCTCCTCCTGCCCGGGATCAAAGGAGAGGAGGCCGAAATACTGCTCGTTGGTCTGGTAATCGCTCCAGTAGGGCGTGCGCTGGAGGTTCACGGCGTGCATGGTGTTCCAGGTGCGCTTGAACCACTCGTCCTGCCAGGTGAAGACG
>OMQS01000186.1 GCA_900313295.1 uncultured Eubacteriales bacterium | reverse complement strand
GCTCAGCGGGGGAGATCATGTCTTCTGCCAGCGTGTAGCCCCACACGGAGAAGTTGCGCTCCACCGCGGGGCCGAGCCAGGCCACCACGGCGTCCATATAGGCGCTGAGAGCCTTGTCGCCAAAAAGCCCCTGCCGCAGCTCGCGGTAGCGGTCGATAACGGCGTCTACGAAGCCCTCGTCCTTGCTGAGCATGTAGTACCAGACGTTGTATTGCAGCTCGAAGTGCTGGGGGTCGTCCACCTCGTGGCTGTAGTTGTCGCAGGCGGAGTTGAAGTCCCAGATGCACATTTTGAATTTGCCCCGCACGTCCTTATAAATATAGGTGGACAGCCAGCCGGCGTCATAGTTGCAGGTGAATTCATTGAGAATAAAATAATCCACGAAGGACGCCCGATCCGCCTGCTCCCAATAGGCGTACGGCTCGGTGTTGTAGTCATAGGAGTAAAGCGACTTTTCAAAGTCGGAAAAGTCCTGCGCGATCCACGCCACGCGCTCCGGCGTGAGCCATTTCGGGGAGGGGTAAACGATGTCCACGTCCTGTAGGTTCCGCAGCGCGTACTGGGAAAAGGTCTCGATGTTTTTCGCCTCGTTGCCGCTGCCGCGGTCAAGGCGCAGGGCGTAGCTGGTCTGCACCGTGTCCTTGGACGGCTCCGTGAGCTGCAGGCGGGCGTCTACGGCGGAGTTTATGGTCTCCGTCATGACGTAAAGCCCTTGATATTCGCCGTTGAGCAGCACCTCGCAGAAGCGCACATTGGGGGCATAGTCCGTAATTTCACCCGCCAGATTGTACCACATATAGTTGCGGATCAGGGATTTGTCCAGATACGGCCCGTGCAGCGCCCACTCGTCAAAGGCGTCCATGCCCAGCATGGAAACGTCCCGCGAGGCGGAGCCGTCGTCCGTCAGGGTCTTGAGGAGATAATTGTGCTTGTCAAAATAGCGGGAGGAGTTGCCCCGCACGCGGATGTCGATGGTGCTCTCCAGAGTGGGGGCGTCCGAGGGGTGGTTGTTGCCCGTTTCGTGATCCACTACGGCCACCGACGCTCGCAGCAGCCTGCCGCCGTCGGCGGTGGTGGTGAAGACATCATTGCTGCGGCTCCCGTCCTCGTTGCGGATGGGTTCGCCGGGGATCTCCGCGCCGCCGGTCTCGATGAGGACGAGGGGCAGGTGGGAGCAGAGGGTCTGCCCGTCGCGCTCGGCGCAGGGGGTGTAGGCGGGGCGCTCCGCGTGCTGGTGGTAGCGGGGGTGCTCGTCGGTGAGCACGGCCGAGAGGTTGGTGGCCGAGAGAAGCAGCAGCAGCGCGCAGGCCGCAAGGGCGAGCCATTTATATTTCATCTCGTCTTTCGGCCTCCTTTCCTGCTTTTTTGTCCGTTTAGTTGGATACCTCGTCGTTCTGCATCACGAGATTTACATAGTCGATGTTCCCCAGCGCATAGATGCTGGCGGGGATGTCCGGCGTGGCCTTCTCTGCCCGCCGCAGGAGCCGCTGGGTCAGCTCATAGATCAGCTCCACGTGCTCCTCGGTGGTGTTCTCCACCCGCAGCGTGGCCTTGGCGCGAAAGAGCTTATACACCTGCCCCTTGATAGGCTCCTGCCGGCTGCGGGCGGCGCGGATGATGAGCAGCATGCGGTTGTCGCTCTTGATGCAGCCCAGCAGCAGGATCACCACGAAGGTCACGGCGCTGCCGATGCAGGCCACGGCATAGTCCCCCACGCCGCAGCAGATGCCCACGATGATGGACCAGATGATATACACCGTGTCGCGGGAGTCCTTGATGGCCGTGCGGAACCGGACGATGGACAGAGCGCCCACCATGCCCAGCGACAGGGCGATGTTGTTGCCGATGACGGTCATCACCGTGCCGGTGAGCACCGCCAGGATCACAAGGAAGGCGTTGAATTTCCGGCTGTATATCGTGCCGCGGTGGGAGAGAGCGTAGGACAGAAAGATGAAAAAGCCCAGCACCGCGGCCAGCACGATATTGAGCAGAATGTCCTACCAGGTCATGTCTCGGGGCGTTGCAAAAAGATTCAGTAATTGCTGCTTCATGGGGATGTTCCTCCTATAGTCGGGTCTGGTACCCGTTCTGGCGGGCCAGCACATATTTGCTGACTGAAAGCTCGCTGCGGTCCACGCCGTTGATCAGCTCCCGCAGATAGCTCAGCAGAAAGCCGTTGTACTTGACCTCCAGCACCACGTCATAGGGATCCAGCACGGGGTTCATGTTCAGCCGCGGGGCAAACAGGTCAAAGCAGCTCTCCGTGGACACGATACGGCTGTCAAAGGTGATGCGTATCTTGTTCTCCTTGGCGATGAAGGCCTTGCGGTTATACTCCACGATGGTTTTCGGGCGGTAGAGGTGGCTGTGCATAAGGGCGTAGCACTCGGCGGCGAAGGCTTCCGGATAGCGCAGCAGAGGCGAATAGTCGCCTTCCGCCAGGCGCGCTGCGTCCGCCCGCGCCAAGCGCAGGGAGCGCTTGAGCTGGTTGGCGCCCTGCTTCTGCTTCATTTCCAGCATGGCGTAGTCCGCCGCCGGATCGTAGCAGCGCAGGCGAATTTTGCGCCGCAGCTCCACGCCGGCGGCCTTCTCGTGAAAATCGCGGTCGTCGATGCTGTCGAAATAGAGGGAGCGGATGGGGTAGCCGTGGACGCCGTTGTGAGGATCCTCCTGCATGACCTGAGAGAGCCGGTGGCTCAGTCGGATGAATTCCGGCAGCGAGAGCAGGAATTTCTTTTCTTCGCGCAGCACCTGATTCACCGCTTTTCCCCCCTTTGGCATAAAAAAAGCTGACCGCCCTCTGCTATAGAGTGCGGTCAGTCGATCATACGGAGTTCTCCGCTTAGACACTTAACTTTGCGTCGCCGCCTTTCGACGGTTTTGCCTATATGACGGCATTATATAACGCCGGAAAGAAAAAGTAAAGGGTATTTTTGCGCTTTTTTCGGCTTTTGCTGATTTTTTTTGGACGTATAGACGGCTTTTTTTCATGAAAGTGTCTGCATAAGTGTCAGAAATTCTTGACGGCCTGTGCATAAAAAATGGTATGATACGGAAGAAAACTGAAAAGGCAAAACCGGAGCGTGCGGGCGGTGGTGTCGCTGAAAACGGGGCAGGCGTTGGCGCCGGTGTGGTAGGCGCGGGCAAAGCAGCTCACCATGGCCGTAATATTTTCCGTATCATGTCCTCCTTTTGTAGTCGTGCATACTTCTTACACCCGCCGCGCCGAAAGAACAAGACTTGTTTTTTTGCCGAAAATATGGTAATATAAACCCGATAAAAATGAAATTTTCTCCCCAAAACCTCCGTCACACCACCCCTGTTCCGGAGGTTTTTCTATGGGTAACGGCTTGAAAAAACCTGATGCGATCCCCGCAAAATTTGCAATTTTTTGACGAGATCTTTACGCTTATCGGGTATATAATACGGCATTATCAAAGAGCGGGGAGGCGCAGATATGGACATTTTTAAGGAGTTACAGGCGGAAGGCGTGGATGCGTCGCTGCTGGAGGAGATCCGGCGGTACCGTGAGACGCATCCGGCGCCGCAGGAGGCGGCGGAGCGCGTCCCCCAGCCCCGCTATCTGTATTATGGACGGGAGATCTGGGAGAGCGCGGCGGCTGCGCTGCTGTGTGGGGAGCATCTGCTCTTGGCCGGCCCCAAGGCCACCGGCAAAAACGTGCTGGCGGAGAATCTGGCGGCGGTGTTCGGCCGTCCGGTGTGGGATGTTTCCATGTATGTGAACGTGGATGCCGCCGCGCTCATCGGCGCCGATACGTTGAAGGACGGACAGGTGGAGTTTCGGGAAGGGCCTGTGAGCCGCTGCGCCCGTCTGGGCGGCTTCGGCGTGCTGGACGAGGTGAACATGGCCAAAAGCGAGGCGCTTGCCGTGCTCCATGCTACGCTGGATCACCGCCGCGTCATCGAGGTGTCGGGCTATGACCGCATCCGGTTGGACGAGGCCACCCGCTTCATCGGCACCATGAACTATGGCTACGCCGGCACCCGTGAGCTGAACGAGGCGCTGGTGTCCCGCTTTGTGGTGGTGGACATGCCCATTATTTCCGATGAAAATCTGAAAAAGCTCCTGCGCCGCAGCTTCCCCGCGCTGAAAGAGCAGTGGGCGGAGCAGTTTGCCGCCCTGTTCCATGACCTGCGGCAGAAATGCGACAGCGGCGAAATTTCCACCAAGTCGCTGGATCTGCGCGGCCTGCTTGCGGCGCTGCACCTGATGGAAAAGGGCATCTGCGCCGGTCAGGCGCTGCGTCTGGGCGTCATCAACAAGGTCTTCGAGCCTTTCGAGCAGCAGCTGGCGGCGGACACGGTCTGGGCGCGGATACCGGAGAGCGCCGACCGCTTCCAGCTTTTCGGAGAGTAACCATGGATCGGGAGGAATTGCAGGAGCGCCGCGCCTATAATCAGATCTGGAACGGCGCCGGCCGCTATGATCTCCAGCCCCGTCAGGCAGTCTTTGACGGGGAAGGCGAGGCCGAGCTGTATTGGAACACGGTCATGGGGCTGGCCTATGGCTGCTATGACTTTTCGCACTTTCAGCCCATGCTCCACCGGTTTGAGCAGCAGCCTGAGGGGGCGCTGTATACGGATATTTTCTGGCTGGGTCTGGAGCATGCCGTGTTTGCCCGCAGCGCAGAGCAGCGTCCGGCTCTGGAGCCGCTGCGTCTGGCATATCTCCGGCGCCTTGCCGCGCAGCCATGCGGCGGCGATCCCCGAAAGGGCGGAGCCGCCCTGCGCGCTGTCTGGGCGGAGAACATACTGGGACAGACGCCGGAGGATCTCCGGTTGCGGGAGCTGCTTGCGGCGCTGGCGTTTTCGCCGGCGTGGACGGAGCAGGAGATTGTCAACCGCACGGAGGAGCTGCTGTTTCGGTTCTTTCACCGCGCCCGCCGCAGCGTCACCGACCGCCAGTGGGCGGCCTTTGCCGGGCGCAGCATCGTGGGAAAGGGCGGCGGTGTCCGCCTTCTCCGCCCCAATGCCCTGCGGGCGCTGGGACGCGGCGGTTTGGGTGAAAGCGGCGGAGGAGAAGGAAAGGCCCTGCGCCTGTTGAATTTTTTGCAGGGCAGAACGCCGGAGCCTATTCTGCGCCGCTATGTGGAGGACTGCTTCGGCGCCTCCATGCTCACCCCCGTCCGGCTTGCGGAGGCGGAGCGTGAGCTGTGCACGGGCGTGCATCGGAATTGCCGCCTGCACTTCACCCGCGGCGACCCGCCGAAGCGCCCCATAAGCGGGGACGCTGCGTGGGATGCGGAGAGTTTTCGCCGCCAGCGGGAGAAGAATCGGGCGTACTATCAGGCAAATTTGGCTCGCAATCGCCTGACTATTGCTCAGCTCACGCAAAAACTGCAAAACGCCCTCCTGCTTCGGCAGGACGAGGAGGAGCTTTCCGGACGAACGGGCAAGCTGCGGAGCGAGGCGGCGTGGCGTGCGGCGGCGCTGGGGGAGCAGCGGATCTTCACCCGCCGCAGTGACAGCCGGTTGGGGGATCTGTCTGTGGACATTCTGCTGGACGGCTCTGCATCCCAAAGCCGCCAGCAGGAGAAGCTGGCATCTCAGGCCTATATTCTGGTGGAGAGCCTCACCCGCTGCGCCATCCCCGTGCGGGTCATGGCCTTCTGCTCCGTCAGCGGCTGCACGGTGCTGCGTGTGCTTCGGGAATATGACAGGCCGGAGGAAAACGAGCGGGTCTTCGACTATGTTTCCGTCGGCTGGAACCGCGACGGTTTGGCGCTGCGGGCGGCGGCGTGGCTCATGCGTCGGGCGCAGAGCCAAAACCGTTTGCTGCTGATCCTGTCCGACGCCAGCCCCAATGACGACCAGCGCATTCCCATCGGCGCCCTGCCTCTGGGCGGGTACAGCTACAGCGGCAAGCGCGGCGTGGATGACACCGCCGCCGAGGCGGGGCAGCTGCGCCGTCAGGGGATACGCCCCGTGTGCATTTTCACCGGCAGCGACGGCGAGCTGCCCGCTGCCCGAAAAATATACGGACAGGCCATGGAACGCATCCCGTCGGTGGGCTGGTTTGCCGACGCCGTGAGCCGCCTTCTCTGCCGTCAAATCCGGCAGATGTAAAATAATAAAAAGCAGACCCTCCGCCATGTTGCGGAGGGTCTGCTTTCACACGCAGGGCAAGCCCTCCGGCATTTGCCGGAGGGCTTGCTCCCGTTAGGAAAAATTTGAGGAGAAAACGCTCAGTTGTTCAGCGACAGCTTCTTGGCCGCACGCTTCTTGCCGTACACGCAGCAGGCCACCACATAGGCCACGGCGCACGTCACGCCGATGATGTAGGCGATGGTCCAGGGGATATTGAAGCCGATGGAGGCGTTGGCAATATAGGTGACGCAGATGAAGGTGTAGAAGCCGCCGGGGATCATGGGCATCCAGGCCCATTTACCCTTGCCGTTTTCAAACATCCAGGCCGTAATGCACAGGAAGGCGAACAGCGACAGGGTCTGGTTAGCCCAGGCGAAGTAGCGCCACAGGATCATGAAGCCGTTGCTATTGATCTTGGCGAACACCAGAATGGCGATGACCAGCGCGAAGATAGGCAGAGCCAGCTTGATGCGCTTGCCGTTGGTGGACTGGTCAATGTGCAGCGTTTCGGACAGGCTCAGACGCAGGGCGCGCAGAGCCGTATCGCCGGAGGTAATGGGCAGGACGATGACGCCCAGCAGAGCGATGATGCCGCCCACATGACCCAGCAGGTACTTGCACACCACGCCCACAGTGCCGGTAGCCAGAGAGGCATTCGGCTCCTGCAGAGCCAGGTTGTAAACGCCCATAGCGCCGGCAGCCCAAACCATGGCGATGAAGCCCTCCAGCACCATCATGTTATAGAAGGTGTTGCGGCCCTGCCGCTCGCTCTTCATGGTGCGGGAGATGATGGCCGTCTGGGTGGAGTGGAAGCCGGAGAGGATGCCGCAGGCCACCGTCACAAAGAAGATAGGCAGGAAGTGGCCGGTCTGGAAGTAGTTTGCGTAGGTGAAGGTCTTGTCGCCCAAAGCCAGAACGGGGGAAGACCAGTCGTCCCAGATGTTCAGCAGGGGGAAACCCTTGACAAAGATGCCGATGAACACGCCGATGGCGGAGAACAGCAGGATACCGCCGAAGATGGGGTAAACCTTGCCGATGATGGCATCAATGGGGAACACGGTCGCGATGAGGTAATACAGGAAGATCGCGCCGTAGATGATCCATGTGGAAATGTCGTCGGGCTTGCCGGTGAAGCCGAAGAGTTGGGTGGCGGCAATGTCGCCGGGGGTGTAGATAAACACGGCACCCACCAGCAGCAGCATGATGCAAACGAATATGTTGTAGAACTTGTAAATGCCCTTGGTGGAGTAGCGGCGGATCATTTCCGGCATCTGAGTGCCGCCGTCACGCAGGCAGATCATGCCGGAGAAGTAGTCGTGCATGGCGCCGCCGATGATGTTGCCGATGGGAATGGTCAGAAAAGCGATGGGCCCGAACAGAATGCCCTGGATCGGCCCGATGATGGGGCCGGTGCCGGCAATGTTCAGGAGGTTGATCAGGCTGTTTTTCCAGCCGCGCATGGGAACATAGTCCACGCCGTCTTCTTTGGTATAGGCGGGGGTCTTGCGATCATCAGGACCGAACACCTTTTCGCAGAAGCGTCCGTACAGTGCAGCGCCGCCTATCAGGATGACCAGGCCGATAATAAATGTTGCCACAAAAACACACTCCTTTGTAAAAGCGATTT
>OMQS01000190.1 GCA_900313295.1 uncultured Eubacteriales bacterium | reverse complement strand
TTCTTAAAGAAGACGAATAAGTTAGTGGTGGGATGATGGTAGAAGTAGTGGCTGACCTAATTTAGGAGTACGGTGTTGAATATGCGGCGGGGGAATTCTTTGAGTATTTAATTATCTGGTTGAAAATGGCACGGACCTGCATCGATCTATGACCAGCGAGGAATTCCATGACCACATCCAGACGCAATACGATAATATTATGGATGGCGTATGCTGAATTTTTCTATCCCGGCTGCGAATTGCAGCCGGGATACTTTTACCTCTCAATACCGGAACTTTATTATATCCCGGAGGACGGAGCCTGTATAGACGCCGTTGGAATTGACGATTACGCTCCAATGGTGATATACTAATCCAAAAGATCCTATTTCGTTGTTGGGAGGTCGGAGTATGACATCTGAAAAATTGCTGCGGGAAGCGGAAGAGATTCGGGACCGTGTCCTGTCTGAGCGGCGGACGCTGCACCAATGCCCAGGGACGGGCTTCGATATCGGCGAGACCCTTGCGTTCGTGCGAAAAGAACTGGCGGATATGGGCCTCCAGCCGGTGGATTGCGGCCGGGCGGGCCTTGTGGCGCTGGTGGGAGGCAAGAACCCGGGAAAGGTATTCCTGCTGCGCTCGGACATGGATGCCCTGCCCATCCGGGAGGAGGCCGACGTGGAGTTTGCGTCCCAAAACGGCAGGATGCACGCCTGCGGCCATGACCTCCACACAGCCATGCTGCTGGGTGCCGCCCGGCTGCTGAAGGCCCATGAGGATGAGATCGAAGGCACCGTCAAGCTGATGTTCCAGCCTGCCGAGGAGATTTTTGAGGGCTCTCACGATATGATCGAAGCGGGCCTGCTGGAAAATCCCAAGGTGGACGCCGCCCTGATGATCCACGTGATGGCCGGAATGCCCTTCCCGGCGGGAACGGTGATCGTCTCAGCGCCCGGCGTCAGCGCTCCGGCAGCGGATTACTTTGAGATCAAGGTCCAGGGGAAGGGCTGCCATGGCTCCATGCCCAACACCGGCGTGGACCCCCTGACGGCCGCCGCCCATATCCTCATCGCCCTCCAGGAGATCCACGCCAGAGAACTGGCGCTGGGTGACCGCGCGGTTCTGACCATTGGCACCATGAACGGCGGCACTGCCGCCAATGTCATCCCCGATCTTGTCACGATGGGCGGCAGCATTCGCACGTTTGACGAGGAGACGCGGGCTTTTATCAAACAGCGGATGGCGGAGATCGCCGAAGGCACTGCCAAGGCCTTCCGGGCGGAGGCGGGCGTGACCTTCGGCAGCGGCTGTCCCACGCTGGTCAATGACAAGGAGCTGTCCCGCTGCTGTGAGATCTATGCGAAAGAGCTGCTGGGACCGGAGAAGGCGTTTTCTGTGGAGGAGCTGAATGCCATGGGTGGCGGAAGCGGCTCCAAGACCGCCGGTTCCGAGGATTTTGCCTATGTCAGCCAGGAGGTCCCCTCTGTCATGCTGGCCCTGGCCGCCGGACAGCCGGAAAAGGGCTATTGCTATCCCCAGCACCACCCTATGGCGAAGTTCGATGAAAGCGTTCTTCCCGGAGGCAGCGCCGTATATGCGTATATGGCCCTGCGCTGGCTGGAGGACCATAAGGAATAAACATCCGCAATTCCTTTTAATAGTGAAATCCCCCTAAATTTTGAACAGGTCCAGTAAAAACGGACAATAGACAAAAAGCCCCCTGATGTAGGAAAATGAAAGTACTACATCAGGGGGTATTCATATGTGCAAACGGAAATGGACGGATATAGGAAAATATGAAGAGCAGATAAAGAAACTGCGAGAAGCGGGATATGCCAAACGAGAAATAGCAGAGAAATTGGGATTGGAAAAGAGTCAGATCAAAAATTGGATCGCACGGGAGAATCAGCGAAAGAGAAAGGCGGCCAATGGAGAACCTCTGAGAAGAAAAGGTCGCCCAATGAAAGAAACTACAGAGGCGGAACTGGAACGACTGCGCATGGAAAATAAATTACTGCGGGATTTTCTGCAATTCACAGAAAGGAAGTGAGACCGCGGGTAAAGTATCATGTCATTTATATGAATCGTGAACGGTATTGCGTGTTGGCAATGAGAAGCATCTTAAAAAAGCCTGAGGTGTCCGGCAAGAACACCTCAGGCTTTTTCTCACTTGGTTTTTGTTGCTATGCGCTTAAAGCGGTCTTGGCATTCCAACAATCCCTGCAACGCAATTTGAGCCTCAAAACGCATTTGGGCTTCCATGCAGACATCCATAAAGACGCTGCGATCCTTATCCCAACAACGTATACCTTCCAGATAGCCGGTGCGGCGTTTGTCGTCGATGATAAAGGGAGTAACACTATGTCGGAGACATTCCTTGAACATGAGTAGGCGACCAACACGCCCGTTACAATCTTCAAATGGGCGGATGCGTTCAAACTTTACATGGAAATCCAAAATCTCGTGGAAGCCAATGTATTTCTGTGATTCGTATTCTTTGATCAGGGCGGTCATGGCTGCCCCGATCTCTGAAGGCGGCGTGGTTTTGCCGAACTTAGGTGCGGTGGATGATTTCCGATATCCGTAAGGAATAGGAGCATGACGCTTGTGGCGGCAGTTGTCGCTGAGCAACTGCATCTGGACTTGGTGAATGAGTGTCTGGTTCAGGGGCTTCATGGCATTGCTCAAAACCATATCGACCGCAAGGAAGTGGTTTCTTGCTTCAATGATATCATTAATCTTGATTGCTTCGTTGCCGGTGACGATGCGGTCGGTTTTGTACAGCAGCTCGATTTGGTTGCGAGTCAGCCTGTTGCTGGCCATTCGACCGTTACTATATTCAAACCCTGCGCCGTTTATCAGTTGCACATCCTTGAATGCTTTGCCGGTAGCCATGCCATTTTATCTGTTGTAACTACGGAAATACGCATTGTTCCATCGTCATATGGGATGATCTTGGCATAGTATGCATCCGAGTTAAGCGCAAACAGGGAAAAATGAAATATAGTACAGTATAAGTGCATTTGCAGAGAAAAGCGCACTTTCCGCCAAGGGAAAAGCGCCTCGCTGGCGGCAAGAAAATTCATGGAGTATCCGCCCTTGCGGGATGCTTGACGGCGCGAAAATAGATAAAAAAACCGCTGCCGTGGAATTCGCGGCGGCGGTTTTTTTGTTTGGAAAGGATATGGACGATCCTGCGGCGGATCAGGCGATCTCGTCGGTGCGGTAGATGAACTTCACCTGACCGGAGGCGTCGTCGCTGATGCCGGAGAAGCTGCGGTAGTCCTTGGACACGTCGATGGTGGCCTGCACGCGGGCGGTGAGGTCGCCCAGGTCGTCCTGCAGGAGCTTCGTCAGCTTCTGAATGCCCTCTTTGTTGAGCTGCTGCAAGCCCTCGGACAGCTGCATGGCGCCGTCCTTCAGCTGCGTCACGCCGCTGACCAGAGCGGGGGTGCCGTCCTTCAGCTGCAGCACGCCGGCATAGAGCTTGGCTGCACCTGCCCGAAGCTCGGCGGTGCCGTCCTTCAGGTCGCCGGCACCGGCGTACAGCTCGTTGGAGCCTTTGGCGGCTTCATCCACGCCTGCGGTGTAGTCCAGCAGACCCAGATAGAAAGCGTTGTAGTCGTCCAGAGAGGCCTTCAGGGCAATGAGGGTCTTGCTGCCCTCGGAGGCTGCCTGCAGCTGCTTCTGCACCGCATCGGAGGCCATGTTCTCGGCAATGGCCTTCTTCACCTGCAGCTCCACGTTCTGGGAAATGGCAGCCTGCACCTTTTCCGTCTGCATCTGGGCATCGGTCTGGGCTTTGATGGTGTTCTTCACGGTTTCGCTTGCCATCTGCGCCTCCACGGTGGCGTTGATCTGCTTCTGCACATCCGGATCGCTCAGCTGCGCCTGAATGGCGGCGTTCACGGCGTCCTGCTTGGCCTGGGGGATCTGTCCGGCGGCCACAGCGGCGTCATAGTCCTTCTTGGTCATTCTGGTGGCGGTCCAGATGACATTTTCGGCTACCTGTGCCTGCGCAGCCGTGGTGGCCTCTGTCTTCACAGCGGCGGTGACCTTTGCCTCCACCTCCTGGCGGACGGCGGCGGTGACCTTCTGGGTGATGAGGGGGCGCTGCTTTTCCACGGCGGCGGTGACCTGCGTCAGCGCATTTTCATAGACCGTGGTTTCATCCAAAGACTTGATGAGCTTATTCAGCTCCTCGGCGTAGTTTTCAATGGTGAGATCCGGCACGGTAAGCCCCTTGGCGCGGATCTGAGCCGTGGCGGTTTCCAGCAGGGAGTTGAACACCTGCTCGGCGCCGCCGTTGAGCGCTGCGCTGTTGGCGGAGAGCTTGTTCAGCCCTTCGGACAGGTCGGCCAGACCCGCCTTCAGCTCCGCTGCGCCCTCGTCCAGAGAGTCGGCGCCGGCCTTGATGGCGGCGGCACCCTGTGCCAGCTCCTCCACGCCGGCCGCCAGCTCGCCGGACTTATCCAGCAGAGTGGTGAGGCCGTCATACAGGGCGGAAGAACCGTTCAGCAGCTGATCCATGGCGTCGGTGAGCTTATTCAGAGAGCCTGCGGCGTCCAGAGAGCCGAGATCCGCGTCGCCCAGCTGGCTGAACAGGTCGTTGCAGGCCAGCGTCACGGTCATGCCCAGAGAGAAATCGGTGACGTCTGCCGTGATCTCCACGCTGCTGGGAATGGAGAGCTGATCCCGGCTGAGGTTCAGGTTCTCCTGCAGGCCGGGGAAGGCCAGACCCACCACCACGGTGCGGTCGCCGTCATTCACCAGCTTGCCGTTGCTTACGGTGACATTGCGGAAGGTGTCGTTGTCCAGGATCATGCCGGTGAGCATGGCGAAGGGGACGTAGATCCGCTGGTTCTGGCCGTTTATCTGCACGGTCTCATACTGGCGGTTCTCATAGTCGAAGCGGATGGTCACCTTGCCGCTCTGGCCTTTGAGCTGTTCGGGAGAAACGGCCTTTCCGTTCAGCGTGTAGCGGACGGTAAGCCCCACGGGCAGCTCCTTCTGGATGTCGCCCTGATAATAAATGTCGTTGCCCTGGGCGTCCCAAACGGTCATGTTGTCGCCGTTTATGGAGTAGGATTCGTCGCCCTTGACATTTTCGATGTTGCTCAGGCCGGACTTGTCGGTGAGGGAAGCGCTGCCCAGCTCGTTTTTCAGCCAGTCGCTGACGATGATCTTCTGCACGGAGCCATCGGCGCCGGCCAGCACATAAACGGTCTCATCCTTGGAGATCTTCTGCTGCAGGTCGGCGGCCTTCTGGGCGGCGGTGGGCTGCGCAGACTCCTGCTTGCTGCCCGTCTGGGCGAAGGCCACGCCCGCACCGCCCAGACACAGGGCGGCGCACAGGCAAATGGCAATGATTTTTGTAACTTTCTTATTCATGCTCGATTACCTCCTTGGCTTTTTTTGCGCACGGTATATGACGCATATCCAGCGTTGTTTTACAGATCACAGTGTCCAGCAGCATAAACATGGCGGGCAGCACGAAGACCACCAGCAGCATACTGATGACAGCGCCCCGAGCCATGAGCATGCACATGGAGCTGACGATCTCAATGTCCGAATACAGAGCCACGCCGAAGGTGGCGGCGAACATGCCCATGCCGGACACGAAGATGGAGGGGATAGAGGTGTAAAGTGCCGTCCAAACGGCGTCCTTCTTGCCGCTGCCGCCGATGCGCTCGGCCTTGTAGCGGGTGGTCATCAGAATGGCGTAGTCCACGGTGGCGCCCAGCTGGATGGTGCTGATGCAGATGGGGGTGATGAAGGCCATGCTCTGCCCCAAGTAGTGGGGCAGCCCCAGATTGATGAAGATGCCCAGCTCGATGACGGCGATGAGGATCACCGGCAGTGTCAGGCTCTTTTCCACCAGCAGGATGATAACGAAGATGGCCAGCATGGACACCGCCGTGACAACGGCGAAGTCGTGATCCGTGGTCTCGATCATGTCCTTCAGGCAGGGCGCCTCGCCGATGAGCATGCCCGTGGAGTCGTAGCTCTTGAGGATGGCGCTCAGGCTGCTGATCTGTTCGTTTACGGCGTCGCTGGCGGGGGCGTACTCGGAGTTGATGAGCAGCAGCTCCCAGCGGTCGCTCTCCAGAATGCTCTTGATGCTGTCGGGCAGGATCTCCTGCGGGACGCGGGAGCCGACCACCGACTCAAGCCCCAGCACATATTTCACGCCGTCCACCTGCTCCATCTCGTTTATCATGCTCTTGACGGACTTGGGGGAGAGGTCGGCGTCCACCAGCACCATGTGGGTGGAGGCGATGTCGAAATCCTCCTGCAGCTTGGAGTTGGCGATGACATAGTTCATATCCTCCGGCAGGCACTGTCCCATGTTGTAATAGACCTCGTCGCTGGCCTTTTCATAGCCATAGAAGGCGGGAG
>OMQS01000192.1 GCA_900313295.1 uncultured Eubacteriales bacterium | reverse complement strand
CGGGCCACGGCTGCCGTAGCTGCCGCCGATCAGGGCAAATACCAAATTTCCGACGAATGGTGGCAAGAGTTAAATGAAAACGATGAGCCCGTTGCCATATGGCATTCCGACGATGGGATATACAGCACCTTGCCGACCATTACCGCGTTTGAAAGCGGGAAAAAATATGTATATTCCGTTTTGCTGCTGCCGGAAAGGGGTTATGACTTCGGCAGAGAAGTCGCCGCTACGGTGAACGGAAGCACGGTGACAGCGGTTCCCGGCACAGACGGATACCTGAGTCTCCCCCATGTTAAAACGATGATACCGACCGAGTCGGACAGCCCAGCGACAATTGACTTGATTGAGATCCATGATGTCACCGTCAGCTTTAAGGACGGAGATAAGCCGGTATTCACGGGATCGGTATCTGAAAATGCGGCTTACGCATTCAGATGTGAGTGGTGGAGCCTGGACAGCGATACGGGTATTCTTTCTACGGAGCCGGAATGGGGAGGCGATATTTATACAAACAAAATCACCGCCTTTGAAGCCGGAAAGACCTATCATTACGGTGTATATGTGACTGCCTATACCGCTGACATCTCCCCCGATGCCAAGCTAAAGATCAACGGCCGGGAAGTGAGCTACACTCGTATAGGCGATGACGGCGATACGCAGAGCTTTTGGGTCGAGACGGAGCTGACGATGACACCGATGGCAGATTCTCATACCCATAGTTATGGTACGGATTGGAAGGCGGACACGAATAATCACTGGCATGAGTGTGCCTGCGGGGACAAGGCAGACACGGCATCACACACCTTCAAGTGGGTTACCGACAAGGAAGCCACCGCAACCGAGAAGGGCTCCAAGCACGAGGAATGCACCGTCTGCGGGTACAAGAAGGCTGCCGCCGAAATCCCGGCGACCGGTTCCGGAAGCGGCTCGGCCAGTCAGCCCACGAAGCCCGGCAGCACCGGCTCTCCCCAGACCGGTGACAGCAGCTCCGTTTTGTGGCTGGCGCTTCTGTGCATCAGCGGCGGTGTTCTGACTGTGCTCGGAATTGCAGGCAAAAGAAAAGAGTCTGCATAAACAAATAGCACTGAAAACCCGAAGTACCCCCATAGCAAACGGGCAGTGACTGAAAGGCCGTCACTGCCCGTTTATAAAAATAAAGGGCATATTCAAAGGCGGCATCGAGGTGGTGCAGCCGCTGACCGAATGACAGCGGCTCACCGCTGCCCCAACCTTGAAGGCTCAAGATTTTTCGTAAGAGTTCAAGTACCTATGCAAAACCAGCGAAAAAATCTTTTTTATAGTCCTCCCACAAAAATCGGCAAGTTTTGAAAGAAACTTGCCGATTTTTACTTCTTCACTCTTCGCTGAAATGGCTTGTCGATTCATAGCCGCAGCCGCAAATAGAGTGCATTTATAGCGTTTTTTCGATGCAGGCAAAAGCCGGCAGGTCTTCATGAAGATCCGCCGGCTTTACGCATTGGATGATCCGATTTTTTATTCCGCAATGGCTCGGACGGCGGCAATGGCGGCATCCACCTCCCGCTCGGTGTTGTAGCAGGAAAAGCTGAAGCGCACGGCGCCCTGTTCCGTGGTGCCCAAGGCTCTGTGCATCCGCGGGGCGCAGTGCGCGCCGGGGCGGGTAGCGATGCCGTAGGTGACGGCCAGCTCGTCGGACACGGCGGAGGAATCGTAGTCCCGAATGTTCAGCGCCACAATGGCGCCACGCTCCGGCGCGGAGAAATCGCCGTAGACCGTAACGCCGGGGATGACCCGAACGCCGTCATAAAAGCGCTGCATCAGCGCGCGCTCTGCGCGCCGGATGTCCGCCACGCCGCGCTCCAGAATAACGTCCAGCGCCGCCGACAGGCCGGCAATGCCGTGGCTGTTCAGGGTGCCGGCCTCCAGCCGCGTGGGGTACTCTCTGGGCTGATGGCGATCATAGGAATGAACGCCGGAGCCGCCCACCTTCCAGGGGTCGATCTCCACGCCGGGGCGGATGCAGAGGCCGCCTGTGCCCTGCGGCCCCATAAGCCCCTTGTGGCCGGTGAAGCACAAAACGTCCATCCCCAGCGCTTGCATGTCGATGGGCACAGTGCCCGCCGTTTGGGACGCGTCCACAATGAGGAGGGCGCCGCGGCTGTGGGCGATGCCCGCAATGCGTCCGATGTCCAGAATATTTCCGGTGAGGTTGGAGCAGTGGGTGCAGACCACCGCTCGGGTATCGGGACGCATAAGGCGCTCAAAGTCGGCATAGTCCACCAGCCCCCGCCGGTCGGCCGGAACAAAGTCCAGCTTCACGCCCCGCTCCTCCTCCAGCCGATACAGAGGGCGCAGGACGGAGTTGTGCTCGCAGTCCGTGGAGATCACATGGTCGCCTTCGTGGATAAGGCCATTGATGGCGATGTTCAGCGCCTCGGTAGAATTGGCCGTAAAAACCACATGATCCGCCCGCTGACAAGCGAAAAGCCTTGCCAGCTTTTCCCGCGTTCCGAACACTGTTCGGGAGGCCTCCAGCGCCCCGCTGTGAGCGCCGCGGGCGGCGTTGCCCATAGTGGTCATGGCGTGCAGCACAGCCTCCGCCACCTGGGGCGGCTTGTGCAGCGTGGTGGCGGCGTTATCCAGATAGATCATGGCTTTCCTCTCCCGTTCCGTTCTTATTAAACAAAGTATAGCAAACACGGCGTCGCAAGTAAAGGCGTTTTTATCGCTGAACTGCGCAAATTATCTTTTTTATCAATAATTATCGACCGCATAAAAGGCGGACAAAACCGTCCGCCTTCTGCTCACAGATTCTTTTTTATCTCGCCGATGGCGCCCTTTTCCAGCCGGCTCACCTGCGCCTGTGAAATGCCGATCTCCCGGGAGACCTCCATCTGCGTCTTGCCCTCGCTGTAGCGCAGCGCCAGAATGTCCCGCTGCCTGGGCGTCAGGCGAGCAATGGCGTCCTTCAGCGCCAGCTGTTGTAGCCAGCAGGCGTCGGAGCTGTTTTCGTCGCCGATCTGGTCCATGATGCGCAGGGCGTCGCCGCCGCTGTCATAGAGCGGCTCATACAGCGAAACCGGATCGGCCATGGCGTCCATGGCAAAGACGACCTCTTCCCGCCGGATGCCCAGCTCCCCCGCGATCTGCTCCACGGTCGGCTCCCGCTGCTGCTGCGCCAGCAGCTTCTCCCGCGCCTGCAGCACCCGATAGGCCGTGTCCCGCACGCTGCGGCTGACCCGAATGGGGCTGTTGTCCCGCAGGTAGCGGCGTATTTCGCCGATGATCATGGGCAGAGAGTAGCTGCTCAGGCGGACGTCGTAGGACAGGTCGAAGGCGTCGATAGATTTCATCAGACCGATGCAGCCCACCTGAAACAGATCGTCCACGTTCTCGCTGCGGCCGGCAAAGCGCTTCACCGCCGCCAGCACCAGGCGCAGATTGCCGCAGATCAGCTCCTGCCGCGCCTGCTCGTCCCCCTGCTTCACCCGCCGCAGCAGCGCCATGTTTTCCTCGTGCTTCAAAACCGGCAGCTTGGCCGTGTTGATCCCGCAGATCTCAACTCTTCCCCGCAACGAAACCGCCTCCATCTCTCAATGAAGACAGTATTTCCCACCCGAAGCGCCGCTATTCGCCGCGGCGGAATATGGCAAATTCTTACAAAAAAAAGAGAGTCGGTGCCGCTGCACCGACCCCCTCTTATGCGCAGAAAATCAACTGTTTGCCGCTTCCTCCACAAGCGTCAGCACGCCCACCACCACATAGCGGGCGTTGTCGAACTCATAGGTGCAGGTAGAGAGCGTCACCAGCTTGGCGTCCGCCTCCGGCAGCTCCAGCTTAGTCTTGAAGGTGGAGCGCTGCACGCAGGACGCAATGGCCTCCGGCGTGGGATCCGAGTCGTATATGGGATCCGAAGGCTCCACAATGGTGCCGCAGAGCAGATCCATCCGGTAGGTGCCCTGAGGCGTCATGACGTACATGTGGTCATGCGCCTCATAATAGCCGTTTTTCTTGTACTCCACCAGCAGGCCGAACATGTTGCCGTGGAGCATGTGGTGGCCGTAAATGAGGGTGTTGTGATCCGAAAAGTCCGGCGCGCTGCGGTAGTCCATGAAGATGCTGCCGTTGCGGTTATAGGAGCCGTCGATCTGTCGGGTGAGGTAATAGTCGTTGTCGCTATGCTGGAGAATGGGGTAGTTGATGGTGGTGTCCGGCAGATAGAGCCAGCCCACCGCATCGGCGTTTTTCTGCCAGAGCTGGTCGAAATCCACCTTGAAATACTCCTTGGCCTCGCCGGTCTTGCGGACGGTGTACTCATAGACAATCTCCTCGTTGAGATCGGTGCTCTCCTTTTTTTCCGCGTAATAGGCGTAGATCTTATAGGCCGAAAAGACGAAAACGCCCAGCAAAATCAGCAGCACAACATAGTATAGCACTTTTTTCAGGGTCTTATTTTTCAATGATCCTACCCCCTTTTCATATAACTGCCTATAGTATATACGATTTTTTCCCATTTGGCAAGATGCGCAAACAGCCGCGGCCGGTCTTTACAGAACGATATTTTTGCGGTAAAATACCACCAAGGATCTGAAAGGAGCAACCGCATATGATCTATTTTAACAGCGACTATCTGGAGGGGGCGCACCCCGCCATCATGGAGCGCCTGATGCGCACCAACATGGAGCAGACCGTGGGCTACGGCGAGGACGAATACTGCGCCGCCGCGCGGGAAAAGATCAAGGCCGCCTGCCAGGCGCCGGAGGCCGACGTGCATTTTCTGGTGGGCGGCACCCTGACCAACACCACAGTGATCGCCTCCATCCTGCGCCCCTATCAGGGCGTTCTCACCGCCGTCAGCGGCCATATCAACTGCCATGAGACCGGCGCCATCGAGTCCTCCGGCCACAAGGTGCTTTCTCTGCCCACGGATAACGGCAAGATCACCGCCCGCCAGGTGCAGGACTACTACAACTGGCACCACTTCAACCCCGACTATGAGCACATGGTCATGCCCGGCATGGTCTACATCTCCTTCCCCACTGAGGGCGGCACGCTGTACTCCAAGGCGGAGCTGACGGCGCTGTACGACGTGTGCAAAAAGTGCGGTCTCCCGCTCTTTATCGACGGCGCCCGTCTGGGCTACGGCCTCACCTGCGACGACTGCGACCTGACGCTTCCGGAGCTGGCGCGGCTGTGCGACGTGTTCTATATCGGCGGCAACAAAGTCGGCGCCCTGTTCGGCGAGGCCGTGGTGATCATGGATCCGGCCTTGAAGCGTGACTTCCGCTTCATGATGAAGCAGCGGGGCGGCATGCTGGCCAAGGGTCGGCTGCTGGGTCTGCAATTCGACACCCTGTTCACCGACGACCTGTACTTCAAAATTTCCCGCCACGCCAACGTCATGGCCAAAAAAATACACGCCATTTTCGAGGACTGCGGCTATAAGTTCCTCTTCGACTCCCCCACCAACCAGCAGTATCCCATTATGAGCGACGCGGAGCTGGCCGTCATCGGGCAGAGCTTCGGCTATGAGTACTGGGAGCGCATCGACGAAACCCACTCCGCCATCCGCTTCGCCTCCAGCTGGGCCACCACCGAGGAAAACGTGGCCGCTCTGCGCAAGGCCGTGGAGGCGCTGAAAAAGTAAATGCTAAATATCCTATAAGAAAATACGGCGCAGCCCAAAAGCGGCAGCGCCGTATTCTTTTGCTATCAATCAATTGGAAAGAACAGTTCCGCCCCACTCCACCACGGTGAAGCCGGTGCGTGCCGGCGCGGTGAGGGTCTGCGGCGGCAGCTCCACGAAGGAATCCGACCCACGCCACGCCATGAACACGCGGAGCAGCGTGTCCGGCGCCGGATCAATGTGCAGGGCTGCGGCTTCCGTGTAGGCCTCCGTCTGAAACGCGATGATGTTGTAGGGGTTCTGCTCCATGAGCGGCAGCCAGTAGACGATGAACTCGTTGGCCTCCCGCCGCGTCAGCCCCAGCTTCTCCAACGCCTGCTCCAAAAACGCCGCCGTGTCGGCGCCCTTCACGCAAAAGCCCTTGCTCATGTCCCAGCGGGCATAGGTCTCGCCCTCCCAGTAGAGGTAGCTGTAGGTCTGCCCTCTGGCGTCGGTGAGGGTGCCGTCGGGGGCGGCGGTGACTTTCCACCCCTCGCCGTAGGCGGGATAGGTGCAGGTGAGCTTTCCCCGCAGCCGGAGCTGCACCGTGACCTCTCTTTCCTCCTCCGGATAGAGATAGATCACGGGCTTATAGCCCATGCCTGGCTCCAGCTCAAATTCGCTTGGCTCCACCCCCCGCAGGTCGGCCTCTATCCGCTGGTTCTCCTGGTCGTAGTATATGTTTTCATAGGTGCATTTCACCTGATCCCCCACGCACCACTCCTCGCAGAGCCTGCCGTTTATTTTCAGGGTCTGCGGCAGGGGGATCACATTGCGGGCAAAGAAGCAGTTGGCATATATGTCCGTGATAATAAGGTCGGCATAGGTGCTGTCATCGACCGCAGCGGCCTTCTCCTTGTCCAGCCACTGTCCGGTGTACTCCTCCCGCCGGTGGCTGGGCTGGGGTCTGTCCTCCCCGTCCCACAGCTCGTCGATAGACTTGAAGTTATCTGGCAGCCAATAGACGCGGGTGGCGCTGTAAATGCCGTCCTCCGTGCTCCGGTGCCACTTGACGATCTTGTAGGTCAAGGCGGAATAGACCTGCGTGCCGCCGTCGTCTGCCATCCCCGTGGGAACGGGGACAAACAGCACCGCCAGCAGCAGCGCTCCGGCCGCGATCCAGAGCCAAACTTTCTTTTTCATTCTGCGCCTCCTTTTCCGTGTTATTGCGCCGACTCCAGCAGAGCCAGCAGCTCCTGCGCCTGCTTCTCCGTCAGGCATACGGTTTTTCCGGCGGTTTCGTCGGTGAGCCTGTCGCTCGCAAGGCGGTATACCGCCGCCTGCCCCGCGTGTGTGACCATCGTAATGGTATATGCATCGTCCACAGCGGGAGGCAATTGTGCGTAGTCGCTCCCATCGGCGTCGCTCATAGTAAGCCCCTCCAGCATTTCGGTCAATTCTTCCAGCGTCTGCCCGTCGGTAATGCTGCGCTGCCCGCTCCCGCCGCTCACCTCAATGCGGCACACGGCGCTGCCGCTCGTCTCATTGATAGGCGGCTCCCGCTTGGCGGACATATTCGGCAGCTCGGCGGCCAGCACCGTGAGGCACAGCGCCAGCGGGATGCAGGCAGCCAGAATGCGTTTCCGCCGCTGCCTGCGGCGGCGTATCCTGTCCTCGCTGCGGCGGAACACCTCCGCCCGACATTCTTCCATGGTTCTCATTGCAAAGGTTCCCCCTCCTCTCTCAGCAAAACGCAAAGCTCCTTTTTGGCGCGGTACAGGAGATTGTCCACCTGCTTGCGGTTTTTTCCCATGACCTTGGCGGCCTCCGCATAGGTCATTTCC
This sequence comes from uncultured Eubacteriales bacterium, assembly GCA_900313295.1. GTDB lineage: Bacteria > Bacillota > Clostridia > Oscillospirales > Oscillospiraceae > Vescimonas. Next base: position 1,733 of record OMQS01000192.1, on the reverse strand, counting down.
TCCCAATAGATGAGCTGCACCGCCCCGCGCATATCCTCCGGCAGCCGCGCCAGAGCGGCATTCACCCGCCGCTTGCGCTCGTCCGCCAGCACCAGCTCCTCCAGCGCGGCCTCCTCGGCCAGCTCCTCCGCCTCGCTCAGCGCTGTAAATGCAATAACCTTGCGCCGTCTGAGATGTTCCAGCGCGCGGCTTCTGCCCACCATATATAAATAAGTTTTCAGGCTCACCTTGAAATTATAGCGGTGCCTGTGCACCACCAGATCGGAAAAAGTGTCGATGGCAATATCCTCCGCCGCGTGAACGTCATGCACAAAGCCGTTTATAAAAAATACCAGCCCGTGAAACAGCTCCCTCATGATGTCCTCAAAGGCGCTCTCCTCTCCGTCAAGGAAGCGGCGATAGCTGTCGGCGCCGGTATCCATGTGCATCCCTCCTCCGGGTGAAAGGCTCACGTCTGACCCTCTCATCTATTATACGGCTGAGCTGCTGCCGATTCCTTATTCAGCATAGCAAAAATATAAAAAAGAACAAGGGAGCGCCGCTCCCCTGTTCCCCGCATTATGTGGGTTTTCAGAATTTCCGCGCGGTGACGTCGCAGAGCCGGACGCCGATGCCTTTTTCTTCGGCAGCCTTGCGCCCCTTTTCCAGCAGCTTGTCCCGATTCTTGTTGACCAGCTGCACCAGCAGCTCGTCCCGCTTGTCCTGGGTCATGGTGTGCAGCAGCTTGCGCGCCATGGAGGTAATCATCTCCGGATTGCCCGCCAGCACGCCGCCCAGAATACCGCCCTTCTGCTCCCTGCCCATGCTCTCGGCCAGAAGCGGGATCAGAAATTCCGCAACAGAGTCGTAGTCCACGTCGTCTATCAGAACCTTCAGCTCGATCATGTCGTTCTCCTTATAGAAAAAGTGCCGGAATATTCGTTCCGGCACTTTTTTCGTTGTGTTACGCCTTGGGGCCGGCGGCCACCAGCGCCTTGCCGTGCTCGTTGGACTCGTACTTCACGAAGTTCTTCACGAAGCGGCTGGCCAGATCCTTGGCCTTCTCCTCCCACTGGGAGGCGTCGGCATAGGTGTCGCGGGGATCGAGAATGGCGGGATCCACGCCGGGCAGAGCCGTGGGCACTTCAAAGTTGAAGTGGGGGATGGTCTTGGTGGGGGCCTCGTTGATGGCGCCGCTGAGGATGGCGTCGATGATGCCGCGGGTATCCTTGATGGAAATGCGCTTGCCGGTGCCGTTCCAGCCGGTGTTCACCAGATAGGCCTTGGCGCCGCTCATCTGCATGCGCTTCACCAGCTCCTCGGCGTACTTGGTGGGGTGCAGCTCCAGGAAGGCCTGGCCGAAGCAGGCGGAGAAGGTGGGCGTAGGCTCGGTGATGCCCCGCTCGGTGCCCGCCAGCTTGGCGGTGAAGCCGGAGAGGAAGTAATACTGCGTCTGCTCGGGGGTCAGGATCGACACGGGAGGCAACACGCCGAATGCGTCTGCGGACAGGAAGATCACGTTCTCTGCGGCAGGACCCGAGGAAATGCCGTTGACGTTCTTGGCGATCTTCTCGATGTGCTCGATGGGATAGGAAACGCGGGTGTTCTCCGTGACGCTCTTGTCGGCGAAGTCGATCTTGCCGGCCTCGTCCACCGTGACATTCTCCAGCAGGGCGTTGCGCTTGATGGCGTTGTAGATATCGGGCTCGGACTCGGCGTCGAGGTTGATGACCTTGGCGTAGCAGCCGCCCTCG
>OMQS01000196.1 GCA_900313295.1 uncultured Eubacteriales bacterium | reverse complement strand
TCGAGGGTTCGAGTCCCTTTACCCACCCCACTGATAATCAGGGATTGGGAGCGATCCCAATCCCTGATCGATTTTCCACACAGGGGTGTAGCCAAGTGGTAAGGCAAGGGACTTTGACTCCCTCATCCGCTGGTTCGAGTCCAGCCATCCCTGCCAAGCCTTTTTCGACGCATGGCGCCAGAAAATAGATTTTCGCTCCGTTAGCTCAGTCGGTAGAGCACCTGCCTTTTAAGCAGGGTGTCCGGGGTTCGAATCCCCGACGGGGCACCAAAAGAGAGCCACCCATTTCGGGTGGCTCTCTTTTGGCGTTTGGCGTTTTTTCTGCAAAACGGGGCCGTACACCGCCCTTTAATTTGTGAAGAAACTTTTCCCCGGGGGTTGAAAATGTCAAATGGCTGTGCTATACTGCCCGAGAAACAGCAGGGGCCGCTCCTATTTCCTACTTCATAATACGCAAAATACAAGAGGGGATGATTATGATGTGGTTTATGTTCGCATTGCTGTCCGCCGTGTTCGCGGCACTCACCTCTATTTTGGCCAAGATCGGCATTGACGGTGTAAATTCCAACCTGGCCACGGCCATCCGCACCGTGGTGGTGTTGCTTATGGCCTGGGGCATGGTATTTCTCACCGGCGGCCAGGGCGGCATATCGGGGATCAGCCGGAAGAGCTGGCTTTTCCTCATCCTCTCGGGCCTGGCCACCGGCGCCTCCTGGCTGTGCTACTACAAGGCGTTGCAAATGGGCGAGGCGTCCAAGGTGGTGCCCATCGACAAGCTGAGCGTGGTCATCACCCTGGTGCTGGCCTTTGTTTTCTTGCATGAAAAATTTACCCCAAAATCCCTCGTCGGCTGCGTCCTCATCACCATAGGCACCCTGGTCATGGTCCTGTGACGCAGAGCCATTCTTTCAAAAGTGAGTGTTGTCCATGAACCGTTCCACCTTACAAGTTTTAGGCTGCTACATCCTCTGGGGCCTGCTGCCGGTGTTCTGGAAGCTGCTCGCCGGCGTGAACTCCGCCTATGTGCTGGCGCAGCGCATCGTGTTTTCCTGCGTGTTCTGCCTGGCCGTGCTTCTGATAAAAAAGAACGGCAGGGTGGTGGCCGCCATCCTGCGGGATAAAAAGCAGCGCAGGCTGTACCTCTGCTGCGGTCTGCTCATCACCGTGAACTGGGGCGTCTACATCCTCACGGTGGCCACCGGCCGCATTCTGGAGGCCAGCCTGGCCTACTACATGAACCCCCTGTTCTCCATCGTCATCGGGGCGCTCATCTTCAAGGAGCGGCTCAGCGCCGTGCAGTGGGTGTCCGTGGGGCTGGCCTTTATCGGGGTGATGTACTCCGTGGTGCTGTACGGCAGCGTGCCGTATCTGGCGGTGATCATCGGGTTGAGCTTCGCCCTGTACGGGGCGCTGAAAAAGGGGATAAAGGCCGAGAGCGAGGTGTCCATCTGCATGGAGACTCTCTCCGTGCTGCCGCTGGCGCTGGGATTCATCGTCTATGCCCAGCTCTCCGGCCTCACGACGTATGGCTCTCTCTCCGGAGCGGAACCGGCGCTGCTGGCGCTCAGCGGCGTGGTGACCTCCGTGCCGCTGATGCTCTTTGCCGGCGGCATCAAGAAAACCAGCATCACCCTGTCCGGCATACTCATGTATGTGAACCCCACGCTGCAGCTGCTGCTGGGTGTGTTCGTGTACGGGGAGGAATTCACCAAGGCCAACGCCGTGACCTTCGCCTTCGTGTGGGCGGCGGTGCTGCTGTTCGTAGCGGACAGCCTGCGCCATAGAAAAAAGCATGTATAAGCATAAAAAATGAGCATCCCCACGGGGTGCTCATTTTTTGTAATACTTATAATGTATAAATTTGAAATGCTTCGCAGAGCATGCGCCCACAGACGAAAAAGCAAAACCGCAGCCTGCGCCCCGCGGCTGTCATTCCGAGGAGCGAAGCGACGTGGGGATCCGTCCTTTAAGCAGGGGGATTGCTTTTCGATTTCACTCCAGCGCATCATGGCTTTCAAAGACGTCGCGGATGGTGCCGGCGCGGTCAAACGTCGGCTCCGGCTCGGCCTTTCCCATCTGCATCTCCTGCCACTTG